>JAYOXJ010000191.1:224-7245 GCA_038152725.1 Rhodospirillaceae bacterium | reverse complement strand
TCGTAACACCATGCCCGCATCTCGATTTCCTCCCCCGGTGTTTCAGTCCGGCCCGATCTCAACCCATGGCGTCGAGCGCGCCCTGCAAGATATAGGCGGCGGCCATTTTGTCGACCACCTCGCGGCGGCGCTTGCGGCTCATGTCGGCCTCGCCGATCAGCACGCGTTCGACCGCCGCCGTCGACAGCCGCTCGTCCCAGAACGCGATCGGTAGGTCGATGACGCCGAGCAGGTTATCGGCGAACTGCCGGGTCGCCTGGCAGCGCGGCCCTTCGGTGCCGTCCATGCTGACCGGCAGGCCGAGCACGATGCCGCCGACGTCGCGCCGCTCGATCAGTTTGACGAGTGCCGCCGAATCGACACGGAATTTTCCGCGTTTCAGCGTCTCCAACGGGCTGGCGATGATGCGCGTGGCATCCGAGATGGCGAGGCCGATGGTGGTCGAGCCGAGATCGATGCCGAGCAGGCATTTTCCGCGGCCGAGCCCGGCTTTCAGTTCGTTCAGCGCGACGATTGGCATGCCCTTGTTTAATCCCTAACCGGCGGGGTGAAAAGGGCCGCATCGCAAAACAGATTGGCGCGAATCCGAGGGGTTCGGTATCATGGGGCATGGAGGTCCGCCTTTTGATTCAGGCGATCTGTCGTTTGAGCGCGTCGCGGCTGCTCCGGTCGTTGGCCGTCTCGGCCGTGGTTGTTGCCGGCCAATTGTCGTTCGCCGCGGTGGCCGAGGATTCGGCCGGCCTCAAGGTGATGGGCGTCGCGGTCGAGCCCGCCGACGGCGACTACCTGGTGCTGAAGGACGTCAACGTCCGCGCCCAACCCGACAACAACGCCAAACGCGTCGCCAAGCTCTCCAATGGCGACAAGGTCCAGGCCGTCGGCCGCGTCAAGGGGCCGTGGTACGCCGTCCGCCATCAGGGCAAGGTATTGGGGTTCGTCTTCGGCGGCATCCTGATGCCGCTGGTCGACGGCAAATTGAAGGCGCCTGTCACCGACGAAATTCGGGTGGCCGGTGTCGGGCTGTGTCATTTCAGCATCGAATTCGCGGGTAAGTCCGAGGCCGAACCGCAGCGGTTCGAATTCGCCGACTACGTCGTCGCCTGGCAATGCAAGGACGGGAACTGGCCGGCGATCCTGTTCACCACACCGATGTTCCTGAGCGAAGGCCCCTATCAGGGCACCCGCGCGGCGGTGCACCAGATCACCGTCGACGTGCTCGAACTGCCGGGCGGCCTCGAGGAAGTGTTCTCGACGCATCTTCTCTGGGACCGCGAGGCCAAGCAGATCAAATACGATTCGGCGACCGAAAAGAAATTCATCCACGCCAAGCCGCCCGAGCCGATGCCGGCTAAGACCCTTGCCGAAGCGCTCAAGAAGGCGGTCGAGACGGCGGCGCTATGTTGGACCGAGGCGGTGTGGGCGGCACTCGCCAAGAAGCCCGAAAGCCGGTAATACCCTGATCAGGTAGCGCGCGGTTCGGCCGCGCCCAGCAAGATCAAAGGGGAGGGCCTCGACGATGACCGCCTACGTCATGGACAGCGAACTGTTTCGCGACCAGTTCGGCACCGCGGAGATGCGCGACATCTTCTCGGACCGCGTGACCGTGCAGAAATGGCTCGATACGGAGGCCGCGCTCGCCCGTGCCGAGGCGGAGGAGGGGCTGATCCCGGCCGCCGCCGCCGACGAGATCGCGCGCATTTCCGACGCCGCGCTCTACGATCTCGACGCCATGCGGGCCGAGATGGCGCGCACCTCGCACCCGATCGTGCCGCTGGTCCGCGCCATGGACGAGAAGTGCAAGGGCGACGCCGGCGGCTACGTGCACTGGGGCGCGACCACCCAGGACATCATGGACACCGGCCAGATCCTCCAGATCAAGGACGCATGGGCGGTGATCGCGGCCGATCTGGAAAAACTCGACCACAACCTCGCGCGCCTCGCCCGCGACCATCGCACCACGCCGATGGCCGGACGCACGCACGGCCAGCAGGCGCAGCCGGTCACCTTCGGCTACAAGGTGGCGATCTGGCTGGACGAGCTTCGCCGCCACCAGACCCGCATGACGGAAGCGTCGGCGCGCGTCTTCATGGGCCAGTTCTCGGGCGCCGTCGGCTCCATGGCCGCCATCGGCGAGCCGGGCCTTGCGGTGCAGAAGCGCATGATGGCGTTGCTCGGCCTCACGCAACCGGCGATCTCGTGGCATGTGGCGCGCGATACGCTGGCCGAGGCCGCCTGCGTCATCGTCATGGTGAGCCAAACCATGGGCAAGATCGCGCAGGAAATCTACATGATGCAGAAGACCGAACTGGCCGAGGTCGAGGAACCGATGCCGCCGGGCAAGGTCGGCTCGTCGACCATGCCGCACAAGCGCAACCCGGCGATCTGCGAAAGCGTCGTGGCACTGGCGCGGATCGCGCGCGAATGCGCGCAGCCGGCGCTGGCCAACGTCGTCGCCGAACACGAGCGCGACAAGATCGGCCTTTTGGTCGAACGCGAGTATGTCGCCAAGCTGCACGCGCTCACCCATGCGGCAGTGAAGAAGACGGTCGCGCTGACCGGGGGCTTAAGGGTGCGCGCCGACAACATGCGCCGCAACTTGGACGTCACCGGCGGGCTGATGCTCTCGGAAGCGGTGATGATGCAACTCGCCCCGGTGCTCGGCCGCCAGGAGGCGCACGAAGTGGTCTACCATGCCGCCCAGCAGGCGGCGGTCGACGGCCGCACCATGAAGGACGCCCTGATGGCCGTGCCGGAAGTGGCGGAGAAACTCTCCGAGACCGAGATCGACGCCATCCTCGACCCGGCCGCCTACACCGGGCTCTGTGCGGCGTTCGTCGATCGCGTGCTGGCCTGCGAATGACGCCGGCCGGGTCGTGTCCGGCATTTTTCGCTAATAAAATAGTGGAAAACGAACCCAATTTTCTTCAGCAATTTCAACGGCCGGCCAGGTTTGACCGGGGCCGACGAAGCCAATCTCAACCGGGGCACGGCCTGCCCCTTTGACCGGCCCCAACCATCGAAGTCGGTGCCGGTTCGTCGTCGTATTCACAATGTCCAATAGCGCGCCCTCGCCGGGTGCGGGCGGCGATGCGCACTTGATATAATGCCGGTTGACGCGAAAGTCAATAAATTCCTATTTTAGAATTAAATGTATTATCCGTTTCGATTGCACCGGATTGAGGAGAGACCGCGCCGGCCGCGGCCGGGACTAATCCGGTTCGGACATCGATGTCGCATTTGAAATAATTTTCACGATGGGCCACTCTTTCCCTTCGACTGGACGAACGGAGCGGATCGCAATGCCGGGAGCCGAACTTGCTCTGACTCGACGGTTTAGTCGTTCCCGGTCTCGACTCACCCTTGGCATCGTCCTTATCGCCCTCTCCCTCGGATGCGCCGACGGCGCCCATGCAAAGAACCCGCCCGGCGGCAAGGGCGTCGCCGAGACCGGGCAGGGCGGGCCGGACACCATCTGCAGCGACGTCTCGAAGGTGTCCAAGTACCTGGATCGTATCTGCATCGACAAGGTGCAGGCGAAATGGGTTGTCGGTCCGTTGGGTCGCGAAGCCATCGTTTTTGCCAGAGCGCGTTGGATGCTTTGGTCCGGCGGCGATTTTGGCGCCGTGGGCGTGCTTCACGGCAAAGGCCACGGCGACCTTCGTCATCATATCCATCTGCAAAACGCACCCAAATTCGTGATCGACGCGCTCGATCGGTTGGAAATCACCACGATGCACATCCGGGGACTGGTCGAGCCGAAATACCCGGAGTACGAAAAAGGCGCCAGCAGCGACGAACTCGCAGCGCTCGAACGCGATTACCGTCACTTCACCCAGGCCTACGGGGCGAGCCGGTTTTTCATCAAGCTCGACCCGGGGGCGCTCGCCGGCCCGGGAGAATGGAGCTTCAATGTCGGCGGGGACGTGCCGTGGGACAAGCTGTTCGACCAGATACAGAACTGCCCCGGCACCCATTCCCGCTTTCTCGACACGGCGCGGGCGAAATCCCTGTTCAATCTGGGGTTCCGGATCGCGCGGCTGGATATCTGCGAATTTACCGTGACCGGGCTGTCTTCCGTCGACTATGCGCTGGAACAGTCCTGCCTCGCCTGGGACGTCAATTCCGACAAATACCGCGAGTGCATGGCCGAGTGCCCGCCGGAAAGGCGCTATAAGCGATATCAATCGTCCCGCGACCGAACCGCGACGTGCAGCGCCCTGCCGCCGCTGAACCTTGCCAAGCCGCCGCGTGAGAAAACCCCGGAGGATGTCGAATTCGCCAAGTTGATGGAAAAGGAACTCGCCGCCGCGGCCGGGATTGCGCCCGGCCCGCAAGCGACGCCACCGGCATCCGGGACAACCGGCGGCGCGTCGTCCGCGAACAGTCTGCAAAGCCAGTTGATGGCGGCCGCCGGCATCGGCGTGCCGGGTTCCGGCTCAGGCTCGGGCGGGCAGGGCAGCACCGCGCCCTATGGCCTGACCGATGCCCAATGGGCGAAGGTCCAGGAAGAGAGGGCGGCGGAAAAAGCCGGACTCGTGCCGAAGCGCGAGCGCGAGCGGAACGCCTGCTACGACAGTGAGCCGAAACGTCCCGAAGCACCGGAGCAGCAATTGCTCACGCTTTGGCCAAACTCCTGCGACGACGCTTGCCGGCGGCGCGGGCAGGCGAGCATCGACCAGCAAAACCAGGCGAAGCTTCAAGACTACCGGGAGGAATTGAAGCGCTACGACCGGCGCCTGGAAAGGTGGAAACGCGAGCTCAAAGGTTGCCTGGCAAAAGCCGAAGAGAACCACAGCAAGCGTGCCTATGAGCTTTCCTTGAAACACAAGAAGGACGACACACGCCTCGCCGAGATCGAACGACTGAACAAGCAACTGATGAAGACAAATCCATGAAACTTATCGCGACCCGAATTTTTATCCTCGCCGCCCTCTTGGTCGTCAGCCAGACGCCCCAGCCGGTGCAGGCACAATTGAAACCGGAAGTTCAGGCGGCGCTGATCAAGACAAAGCTCACCGACGCACTGCGTGAGAAGCGCTACGCCGATGTTCTGAAACTGATCGGCGAATTGCGCGCGCTCAACCTGCCGCTGCCCGCCTCGATGGATTACTTCGAGGGGCTGGCCGCCGCCGAGACCGGCGACTGGGTGCTCGCCGAGAATCGGGTGTCAGCGTTTCTGAACGTGGGCGACACCAAGAACCCGCTGTTCCAGCCGGCGCTGCAACTCTATGCGAAGATCGAGCCGGAGGTGGCGGCGGCCAAGGAAAAGGCCCGCACTGCGGCTGAGAAGGAAATCGAGAACCTGATCTCGAGCGCGGACTATGCGGGGGCAAAGCAAGCTGTCATACGTCACGCGAATGCGGGGGCGATTGCGGACCGCAACCAGTATTTCGCGAAGATCGATGCCGCCGCGGAAGCGAAACGTCAGGCGGCGGAGGCTGCGAAGAGCGCCGCGCAGCGACGTGAAAAGAAATTTCAAGACTGAATGGCGGCAAGCGGCGCCTTCTTCAAAGCACACCTGAACTTCCGGTATCGTGAAACCTACAAATGGTCGACTTCGCCCCGTAGCGGTGCGACGACATATCTAACCGATCTTCACAATACCGTCGCTTGGCCTGGGCGAAATGGAGGCTGTTCTGTCGATCTAGATATGGATTCTGGTTGGCGACGCATAAGAGAATTTGACGATGGCGCACCGACATCTCAGCGAATTAGCCGGTATTTCGGGAAAGGGACTTGGGTTGCGGAAACGGCGCCTGGCGGTATCTCCGTCGCTCCCATTGATAAGATGGTAATCCAACATGAGCCGTTCGATTTTTATAGGACCCGCATGTACGATCGGCGCCGATTGAAGTCCGGCATGGCGCCGTATGACGTGTCGGAACTTACCATCCACACCACGTCGAAATTTGCCTCGGATCGCACGACTTGGTCTTTTGTAGAAACCCGCACCAGTGTCTCCTATGGCAAGAAAAAGTCGAACCCTTATAAGCGTAAGCGCATTTTGCTATTCGGCCCGACAGCGCGGATGAAGCAACTCGGAACCGCCTTGGCGTACCTCAATTACGTTTGCACCTGTCGCAGCCACAACCATTTTGACGAGTATGCAAGCTATCGCTGCGAAGACGTTTCGATGTCGCCACCCAATATCGGTATGCCCGTCTCCGTAGTCGACAAGAGGACGCCGACTAGCGGCACATCGACGAGCGGACAGGGCGGCGCGGCGCCGGCGCAGTGGGACAACGTCAATTGACGTGTGGCCTGCGCGGGTTCGCCATGGGGCTCGCTTTGGCCGGTCTCCTCGCGCCCGCGGCGGCGAAGGCCGAGCCAGAATGCATCTACGTCAGCCAGCCAGACCCGCACAGCCGGATATGGCTCGAGGACGACGGCACGCTGGTGACGGAACGATTGGGCGAACGGTTACGCTACCCGACCTCGACCGGCGCCGGCACCGGCATCATGACCCGTATCTATCATCCGGCAGACTCCGCGATGGAGCCGGTGCCTGTCCTTTTCGTCGACCTCTCGGAGATCGCCAAGGAAGGCGCGCCGAAGAGCCTCGTCGTCGCCTTCGGCAATGTCTACCTGCCGGAATGCCGCAGCGGGTAGATGCGGCGATGGTCGCGCCCGTGACCGGCCGACAAATCGTCCGGTCGCCGGCTTTAGGAGCACACCGTGTTTAGGCCGCCGGCCTACCTCAGCCCTCGTGCAAACGCGCGGATGTCCTCGACCAGGAAGGCGGGTTCCTCCATGGCGGCGAAATGGCCGCCATGCGGAAACTCGGTCCATTGCGTGACGTTGTAGAGCCGCTCGACGTAGCTGCGGGGCGGCCAGGCGAGCAGTTCCTTGGGGAACAACGCGCAGGCCGTCGGCACCTCGACGCGCTTTCCTTCCGGCGAAAGGATGCGCCCGCCTTCCTCGCGCCGGCCGTAGTAGATCCAACTCGCCGTGTTGAAGGTGCGCGTCAGCACATAGATCATGATGTTGGTGAGCAGCTTATACTTCTAATGCGCTGTTTCGA
>JAYOXJ010000191.1:0-214 GCA_038152725.1 Rhodospirillaceae bacterium | reverse complement strand
CACGCCGACGGGACTGTCCATCATGGCGTAGCTCAGCGTCTGCGGCCGGGTCGCCTGCTGGGTGCGGTAGCCGTCCTCCATCTCTTGTTCGCGCTGGAAGCGCTCGGCCCAGGCGATCTCTTCCGCGCCTTTCGGCGGGTCCGGGTGGCGCATGGTGAGGATGTTGATGTGGATGCCGCGGCATTCCGGCGAGTGATCGAACCCAAGCCAGGTC
>JAYOXJ010000190.1:3099-7295 GCA_038152725.1 Rhodospirillaceae bacterium | reverse complement strand
CTGTCACACCGCAAAAAATTTCGCGGAAATTCGCGAAAAATCAGATTTTCCCGGCGCCTGTGACGGCGGTCACTGAGAGATGTCGGTGAAGCGCATAAGTTACCACCATATCCACTTACACACTCTCCTTGCACCCGGCGGTACCGACACCAGCCGGGTGATTTTTATTTTGGCGGCCTGACGCGGGCGCAAGGTTCCGATCGCAATGGATCGGACGATTGCTTCCGAATATCATTGCGGCGGTTGCGGGCTGTCGGAATCTTGCGGGTCCGGATCGCGTATAAAGCCCGAAAGGCGCGGCCGGCCCAGGATTCGAAGCGCCAGTGCCGACGGCATCACGCGTGTATTGGCGGCGAACCATACCGCCTTGACGCCCCCCTCCCTGATCCGACTGAGCATTTGGCGTACCGAAGTCGCGCCGGTCAGCGCGACCCGCAACAAGCGCCTTGCCGCGGTCAGCCAGATCGGGCTGACGACCAATGAAAACGCGGTCACGGCGACGATCAACTGGAACTCGGTGGCGTCGATCAATCCTCTGGCCTGTCCGGCGGCACCGAGCAGGAACGAGAACTCCCCGATTTGGGCGAGCATCACGCCCGAGATGAAGGCGTGCGGCCATGGCTCTCGGAGGAGTGTGAGGATGCCGATGTTGAGCGCGGTCTTGACCACGGTCACGACGAAGATGATCAGCGCCACCTCGCCGAAGTGCCGCCAGACAAACGACAAGTCGATCAACAGACCGACGGAGACGAAGAACACCATGATCAGCAGGCTCTGAACCGGCTTGATGCTGCGCCCGATGGTGCGACGTGCGCTGGAATTGCAGACCAGAAGACCCGCGAGGAAGGCGCCGTAGGCGGCGGTCAGGCCCAGGAACTCGGTGGCCAAAGCGGCGCCGAAGCACAGCACCAGCCCGTAAAGCGGCCGAAGGTCCAGCGACCCCGCCAATGCCGCGGCGAAAGGCAGTGAAACCTTCTTCCGGCGGCCCAGAAACCAGACGATGGCGGCGAGCAGCAGGACTGCCAGGATGACCTTGTAGAGCCCGGTAAACCCGGACGCTTCACCGGCCATAGATCCGGTGATCAGCATCATCGGTACGATGGCCAGATCCTGCGCGATCAGAATGGCGACGGTCAACTGGCCAACCTGTGTCTGCAGGATGTTCAATTCCTGCAGCATCTTGACGGCGACGGCGGTGCTGCTGACGGCGACGACGAAACCGAGCAGGACGGCGGTGGCGGGCGACCAGCCGAAGAAGCGCGAGATCAGAAACATGATGCCGACAGCGGCCGCGATCTGCAGCCCGGTGGTGACCGTCGCGATCAGCCAGACGGCCCGAAAACCGCGCAGGCTGAGTTCCATCCCGACCACGTAAAGCAGCAGCAGGACGCCGAGTTCGGCGAGAAAGGCGATGCTTTCGCGATTTTCGATCACGCCAATCCCGGACGGCCCGAGTAGGAGACCGGTGAGGATGTATCCGACCAACGCAGGCTGGCGGAACCGGGCAAAGACCATCCCCGTGATCAACGCAATGAACGCGACGATAACGACGGACAACAGGGCCGGATGATGTTCCACGTAATCGCTCCGATTGCCGGAAACGGATCGTTAGAATACCACGATTTGGCGCCGCAGTGGATGCGGACAAGTGGAAAAGGCCCGGTAAAAGTCCCGGAAACTAGGGAAAATTCATCCCTGTGACGGTGGTCACTGTGAAATGGCGGTGAAGCGCATAAGTTACCACCATATCCACTTACACACTCTCCTTACACCCGGCGGTACCGACACCAGCCGGGTGATTTTTCTTTTGTCGCCATCGATACCGTTATTCCGGCAGGACCACCGTGCGCGTGCCGGTGCCGGCGCGCGGCGGACGTGGGGCTTTACGGGCGGATTCGAATTCAAATACCCTTGCGGGGAAGAATTTTGAAATCGCAACGGCGGTAAGGACCAGTGATGGGCGCGGTGGTACGTTTTCTTTCGGTTCTCCTGGTGTTCGGATTCTTGTGCTTTCCGCAGGCGGGCGGCGCGCAAACCGCTGACGGCAGAAATTCGGCCGGGCCCGAACGGTCCAGGCTGGCGGTCCCCGGGTTCCGTGAAACGATGGACGACTATGACCGGCGCCTCTACGACCGGGTCAAGAAATCCAATCGCCAAAACATTCAGATCCGCGGCATTGCGATCGTCGGATTTACCGTTCTGCTGGCTTGCGTGATCATCGCGACGATCGTCATCGTTCGCCGGATAAACCGCCTCGAACGCCCGCCAATTGCGGCCCTGGACGAACGGCCCGACCGTCTGCCGCCGGCGAAGCCCGCTGCCGAGAGTCAATCCGCACAAGATGAGGAACCGCCAAGGGGCGGCGGGTTCGAGGTTTGGGCCGGCCGGATTTTCATTGCCCTAGCGGTATCCATCGTGTCGTTCTTCGTTTTCGACGCCCTGGTCGGCCCCCACCTGAATACGCGGAGCCGGCTGGAGGGCACCGCCGGTTTGTCGACGATCAGATCGCCGAAGCCCTACGTTATGTTCGGCGGCAAGGAGGAACAAACCAACACGGCTTGAGTAATCAATCGCCGCGGATACATGTGACGCCTCGCCACTATGATACGGCTTCGTCCGTGTCTACAACTACGGCGTGGTTTCGTCGGTGTCCGGAATGGCTCTGGTGCGGCTGGTACACGAGATCGGCGATTTGGCCCCCGACCTGGTGGTCTTTTACAACGGCGGAAACGACATGCTGCACGCTTTCGGACCCGACCGGCGTATCGGCTATCCCTACAATTTTCTGGTCTGGGAGGCGAACCCGCTGCTCGAAAGCGAGCTCGAGCGTTATCCGGCGGCTGCCTTGTTCCTGTACGGCAGCCGGACGCTGCGGTTCGTTTTCGCGGACTGGTTCGAACGGACGTTCAGTCGACTGTCCTACAGAAACGGCGTCCAACCGGTCCTCGTCCAAGACCCGTCCTGGTACGACGCGGTGGCTGCCAATTACGGATCGAACGTGCGGAAGGCGGCGCGCTTCTCTCACGCGCTGAACAGCAAGTATGCGGTGTTCCTGCAACCGACGATCTTCAGCAAGAATCCTCTCAGCGACGACGAGGCCAAGCTGAGGATATTCGACCGCAAGAAGATCGAGCATGTGGGCGGATTGTTGCGTGCTTTTCGTGCCGAGTTGAACCGGGTGGCCGTGACCGAAGGCATTCCCGCGTTCGATCTGTCCACTTTGTTCGACGGGAATCCGGAGACGGTATTCGCCGACAACATTCATATTTCCCAGGCGGCCAAGAACATCGTGGCCGAAGCGTTGTTTCGCTCACTTTCTCCGTTGGTGCCAAAACGCTAAGGCGTCGGCCCGCATCGGCCGTTATTCCGGCAGGACCACCGTGCGCGGGCCGGTGCCGGCGCGTTCGATCTCGGCGACGGCGATCGGCACGCCGTAGACCTTCGAGAGCGTCTCGCCGCTCATCACGGTGTTCGCCTTCGGCGGTGGCGCCGGTCAGATTCTCAACATCGTCTCCATTGGCGCCGTCGGTGCGTTGCTGCTGTTCGCCGGTTCGGAAATGGCGCTGGCGCGGCGGGTTCTCGACATCGCACCGAGCGGCAAAGTCGTTGTTGCCGTCACCCTGGCGGTCTCCGTCGCCTCGAACATGGTGATCGGTCTCGCGGCCGGATTCCTTGCCGAATGGCTGCGGGTGATCGTGCTGCGGTACCGCAAGCCGACATTCGGCTGAGGCGCGCGCAGCCGAAAGTTGCGGCTCAAGACCGGGCGGCAAGGCGGCGGCGTCTTTGGCGGCGCGGCTAAGGTCGCCGGAAAACGGCACGCTTGCCCATTGACTTTTCAGGGAATTCCCTTATAAACCGGCGCTACGCGTTACATTCGTTTGGTGTTACCTGGCCCGACTGGTGCGCCGTTTAGCTTAGTTACCCCCTGACAATGTGATCGTGTTACTCGCGCCAGCGCATGGTGTGCGGCGTAGTTGCAAATGCCTGTTAGAGGATACTGACGATGGCTAAAGGTACTGTTAAGTGGTTCAACCCGACCAAGGGTTATGGTTTCATTCAGCCGGACGACGGCGGCAAGGACGCGTTCGTCCACATCTCCGCCGTTGAGCGTGCCGGTCTCCGGACGCTGAACGAAGGGCAGAAGGTTTCCTTCGAGATTCAGGCCGGCCGCGACGGCAAGTCGTCCGCCGAAAACC
>JAYOXJ010000190.1:0-3089 GCA_038152725.1 Rhodospirillaceae bacterium | reverse complement strand
AAAACCTGTCGGTGATCGACTGATCACGCCGGTGCCGCTCCCGACTTGGTCGGGAGCGGTGCTCTCCGCGACCCGATAGGCTGCGGAACCGAATTTTCGAAAAGTGCAGCTGTCACGGCCGAATGCATGTTCGGCCCACTTTGGGTTGCCATAGTTTCTTTATAAAGGGCCGCGGGTTTTCCCGGCAGCTGGGTGCTGTGCCGGTCACTGTGGTGCCGGCCATTGGCCATGCAGGAGTCAAGGCAATGGGACGCAGGAGTATCAAAACCAAGTCCGCCGGGTTCAGGTTGTTCAACTTCGTCTACGAAGACGGCTCGTTGACCTCGAACCGCCGGGTCGCCAACGACCGGCTCGATCTGTCTTTCGGCGACGATCTGCTGGACCTGGCCCGTGCCGCCATCGAAGAGCAGGACGAAGAGATCGCCCAGCGCTCGAACCAGCGTCGCGCCAAGATCGACAAGATCACCGAAGTCTGACCGCAACGGCTGTGCCATCGCGGCCGGGACTCGCGATCCGGCCTTGTGCTAGCATCCCCCATGCTCGCCCAATCGGCCCTGCCATCCCCGAATGCCGGCCCGCCGCCGCCCAACCCTTGTATTCCAAGCGCAATCGCCTTGGGTGAAATCGACCTCGACGGAGTCGAGGGACGGATTTCGGGTTCGCTCGCGGCCAAGGTGCGCAAGCTGGTCGACGACCATCCCGACCGCGCTCTCGAGGTGATCCGCGCCTGGATGGCGGAGGGTTATCTCCATTAGCTAACGATCCGCCGCCAGTTTGTGGGCCGCGAGTTCCGCGGAGCGCATCGATTCTGTCCCGCTCTCAGGTGCCCGCACGGCCGATATCTGCATCGTCGGCGGCGGCTTCAACGGCCTTGCGGCGGCGCTGCAGGCGGCCGGCCGGGGCGCCTCGGTAGTAGTCCTCGAAGCCGAGGCCATCGGCCACGGCGGCTCAGGGCGCAACGCCGGCCTGGTCAATGCCGGGTTGTGGCTGGCGCCCGACGCAGTCACGCGCACGCTCGGTCAGGCACAGGGCAATCGACTGACGGCGATCCTCGGCGGCGCGCCGGCACGGGTGTTCGAGCTGATCGAGAAATACCAGATCGACTGCGAGGCGGTGCGTGCCGGTACGCTGCATCTGGCGCACAACGCGGCCGGGTTCAGGGATCTCCGGGAACGCTGCCGCCAACTCGCCGCGCTGGGGGCGCCGGTGACGCTGCTGGACGGCGCCGAGACCGCGCGGCGCACCGGCACGGAGATATACGCGGGCGCCTTGCACGATGCCCGTGCCGGCACCATCCAACCGCTCGCCTACTGCCTGGGCCTGGCCCGTGCCGCCAAGGCCGCCGGGGCTGAAATCTTCGCGCCGGCCAGGGTCGCGCGCGCCAGTCATGACGGCGGCGCCTGGCGGGTGGAAACCGCGGGCGGGGAGGTGCGGGCCGAGCGGCTCTTGGTCGCCACCAATGCCTATCATCTTGGCTTTGCCGGCGTGCCCGCGCTCGAGACCACACCGCTGCATTATTTCCAAATGGCGACGCGGCCCTTCAAGGACGACGAAGGTGCGCCGATCCTCGCCGGTGGCGAGGGCTGTTGGGACACGGCGCCGGTGATGACGTCGTTCCGCCGCGACCGCGCCGGACGCCTGATCGTCGGCGCCATCGGCAATTTGGACGGGCCGGGGGGTGCGGTTCATGGCGCCTGGGCGCGGCGCAAGCTCGGGCAGCTGTTTCCGGGACGGAAGGATTTCGAGATCGAGCACGCCTGGACCGGGCGCATCGCCATGACCGCCGACCACGTGCCGAAAATCCTCGAGATCGGGCCCCGGGCCTATGCCTCGTTCGGCTATTCGGGCCGAGGCATCGGGCCGGGCACCACTTTCGGCACGCTCGCCGCCGAAGCCCTCATGACGGACGATCCGACGTTGCTGCCGGTGGGGCCGGTGGCGGCGCATTCGGAACGCTTCGCCGCCGCGCGCGCCGCCGTCTACGATCTCGGCGCGGCCCTGGTGCACACGCTGGCGGCGCGTTAGACCGCCTTCATATCGGTCAGGAACGTCGAGACGATCCGGCTCAAATTTTTCGACTGGGCACTCAAGTCCTCCGCCGCGGTCTGCACCTCGGTGGCGGACTCGCCGGTTTCGTTGGCGGCGGTGTTGACGCTGGCGATGTTGACGGTGACTTCCGCCGTGCCCGCCGACGCCTGCTCGACGTTGCGCGCGATCTCCTGGGTCGCCGAGCTCTGTTCCTCGACTGCGGCGGCGATGGCGCCGGCGATGCCGTTGATCTCGTCGATGGTCGCGGTGATTCCCTTGATCGTATTGACCGATTCGACCGTGGCGTCCTGGATGCCGCCGACCTGGCCGGCGATTTCCTCGGTCGCCCTGGCGGTCTGGTTGGCCAGGTTCTTGACTTCCGACGCCACCACGGCGAAGCCCTTGCCGGCCTCGCCAGCGTTGCGCGCCAGCAAATTGGTCTGCTCGGCGATATCGGTGATCAGTTTGATGACCTCCCCGATGGGGGCGGCCGCGTCGGCGAGCCCCTGGACCATCTGGTCGGCGCGGCTTGAATCCTCCACCGCCTTGCCGGAGACATCCGTCGACTGCTGCACCTGGCGGCTGATCTCGCTGATCGAACTCGACAGTTCCTCGGCCGCCGAGGCGACCGTCTGTACGTTGACCGAGGCCTCTTCGGCGGCGGCGGCGACGGCGGTCGATTGGCGCGTGGTTTCCTCGGCGGTCGCCGCCATGCCGTCGGCGGTGGCCTTCAAGGTGTTGGCCGCGGCTTCGACCATGCTCAGTACGCCGCCCACTTCCTTTTCGAAGGCGACGGCCAACTTCTCCATGGCGATCCGGCGCTGCTCCTTCTTCTTGTCTTCTTCCGCCTGTTCGGCGGCGAGACGGTCGGCCTTGATCCTGTTCTCCTTGAACACTTCGACGGCGCGGGCCATGGCGCCGATCTCGTCTTGGCGATCGATGCCGGCGATGGCGACGCTTTTGGTCGCCGCCCGACAACACGTTCATGACATGGGTGATATCGGCGAGCGGTCCGCTTGTGTGGCATAGGTCTTGAAGACGTCGAAGAAGACATCCTGCAT
>JAYOXJ010000189.1:5972-7329 GCA_038152725.1 Rhodospirillaceae bacterium | reverse complement strand
CTCATCGGTGTTCCTCCCCCGCTTTCCCTAAGGCAGCATCTCGAAGGCCTTGGTGAAAAAATCCTCGCCGCCGAAATTGCCGGACTTGAGCGCGATCGCCAGGTGCGGATCGTCGAGGCTTTCGCACCAGGGCACGCCCGGGTCGATCTCGGGACCGATGCGAAGCCGGGTGATGCCAAGCCCCTTGACAACGGCGCCGGAGGTCTCGCCGCCGGCAACGACCAGGCGCCGAACTCCCTTCTCAACCAAGCCCGACGCAATCGCGGCGAGCGTGCGTTCCAGCATCTCGCCCACTTCCATGCGGCCGAAATGCTGCTGGGCGATGGCAACGGTCTTGGCGTCGGCGCTGGCGGCGAAGATCGGACGCCCGTGCCCCAGCTTGTCGGCGGCCCAGTCGAGCGCGGCGCCGGCGACGTCCTCGGCGGCCATCACCCTAGCCGGATCGATATGGAACACCGGGTTGGTTTTCTCGGCATGCGCCAGTTGCGCCAGCGTCGCGGTCGAACAACTGCCGGCGACGATCGCCTCGGGGCCGGCGATGTCGGGAAGCTGCGACGCCTGGGCGGCATCGGCCGGGATCAGGCCGGAACGGCGGAAATTCTCCGGCAGCCCGCAGGCGACGCCCGACCCACCTGTCACCAGCGTCATGCCGGCGCAGGCGGTGCCGATGTCGTAGAGCTGCGGGTCGCTGACGGCATCGACGATGGCGATACGCTTGCCGGCCTTGCTCTGTTTCGCCAGCGCGGCGGCGATGGCGTTCGGCCCCATGTCGACGTCGGTGTATTCGACCAGCCCGACCGGCAGCGTCGTCTGGCGCTGCAGCACGCGGACCAGGTTGGCGTCGGTCATCGGCGTCAGCGGGTGGTTGCGCATAGAGCTTTCCGAGAGCAGATCGCCGAATACGAAGAGATGCCCCTTGTAGAGCGTGCGGCCGTTGGTCGGAAACGCTGGACAGGCGATGGTGGTGTCGCCGCCGAGCTCCGCCATCAATGCCTCGGTGACCGGGCCGATGTTGCCCCTGTCGGTGGAATCGAACGTCGAGCAATACTTGAAGAAGAACTGTCGGGCACCGGCCCGCTTGAGCCAGCGGATGGCGGCGACCGATTCCGCGACGGCGACCTCGGCCGGCGTGGTGCGCGACTTGAGCGCGACGACGATGGCCTCGGCATCGGGCACGGGCGCGCCTTCGGCCGGCACGCCGATCACCTGGACCGTGCGCATGCCGTTCTTGACCAGTGTGTTGGCGAGGTCGGTCGAGCCGGTATGGTCGTCACCGATGCAGCCGAGCAGCAGCGTCATGTTCACTGTTCCCCTTGGCGTTTGTAGGGCGCGAACCAGCCGAGGCCGGCCTCGGTCG
>JAYOXJ010000189.1:0-5962 GCA_038152725.1 Rhodospirillaceae bacterium | reverse complement strand
GCACATGGCGGATCGCCGGTAGCAATTCGGCGAACAGCGTGGTCACGTCGCCGTCCATGATCTGGGCATGGAAGAAATCGAATTGCAGGCCCAGGTTCGGATGACCGATACGTTCAAGGATGCCGCAGGCCTCGCGCTGATGCGCAATCAGGTAGCCCGGCACGGCACGCGAATTCAACGGTTCGATGGTAACGCCGATGCCCTCGGCGCCGAAGGTGTCGGCGGCGTACGCAAGGTTGGCCATGTAGGTATCGACGGCTTTGGTGTTGGAAAGTCCGCCCTTGACGACACCGGCCATGACGTGCGCCAGCGAACTGTCGAGTGCCTTGGCGTAGGCCATGGCACGGTCGACGGTCTCGCGGAACTCGGCCTCGCGGCCGGGCAGCGCGGAAATGCCGCGCTCGCCCTTCGAAGCATCCCCCGCCGGCAGGTTGATCAGGACCTGTTTGAGCCCGTTGGCGCGCAGTTCCGACCCCAGCCCACGCGGCGTGTCGATGTCGTCGTTGTAGGGAAACAGAACCTCGACCGCTTCGAAGCCGGCCGCGGCGGCGGCGGCGAAACGCTCGATCAGCGGGCGTTCGGTGAACAGAGTCGTCAGGTTGGCGGCGAAATTGGGCATGGCGTCAGCCTTTCTTTGCCGGCAGTTCGAGCCCGGCCAAGTCGCGGTAGACCTTGATCACGGCGGCGTCGTCCTCGCGCCCGTAACCGGCGGCGGCGGCGGCTAGGAACTGCTGGTGCGCGGCGGCGGCGATCGGCAGCGGGAAGCGCGCCTGGCGGCCGGTGTCGAGCACCAACCCCAAGTCCTTGACGAAGATCTCGACCGCGCTCAGCGGCGTGTAGTCGCCGGAGAGAACGTGCGGCACCCGGTTCTCGAACATCCAGGAATTGCCGGCGCAACCGGTGACCACGTCGAAGATCACTTGCGGATCGAGGCCCAGGCGAATGCCGAGCGCGACCGCCTCCATGGCGGCGGTGATGTGGACGCCGGTGAGAAGCTGATGGACGACTTTCACTGTCGAACCCTGCCCGGGCACGTCGCCGATCTCGTAGACTTTTTCGGCTGCCGCATCGAAGGCGAAACGCGCGCGCTTCAGCGCCGCCGGCGGTCCGGAGACCATGAACTTGGTCCTGCCCTTAAGGGCATTGCCGGCGCCGCCGCTGGTCGGCGCGTCGAGCATGCCGATGCCGCTCTCGGCCAGACCCTTGCCGATGGTGACGGCGTCGTCGGGCGCCATGGTGACGCAGGAAACGATGAGTGCGCCTTTCGGCAAGGCGTCGGCGAGGCCGCCGGCGCCGAACAGCAAGTCCCGTGCCTGGCCGGCATTGACCACGAACAGGAAGATCAGGCCGGCGTGTTCCGCCAGCTTGGCCGGCGCATCGACGCTGGCGCCGCCATCCTTGTCGAAGGCGGCCCTGGCGTCGGCGCTGATGTCGCAGCCGATCACCTCGACGCCGGCGCCGAGCATGGCGCGTGCGACGCCGCCGCCGATGGCGCCGAGGCCGATCACGCCGACGGGTTCGCTCGCCGTTGCGGTCATGGAATGCCTCCCTGAATTGGTTCGGGGACAGATTGTGTCATTCGGCGGAGCCGGGCAAGCCCGGCCCATCCCGTTGGGCTCAATAGTGCGGCGGCGGCGGTTCGGCGCCGGGCGGACGGTCGATCGCGGCTTCCACGGCGCGCAACTGCCCTTCCAGGCGCTCGATGCGGGTGGTCAGCTGTTCGATGGTGCGCCACTGCTTGAGCGCCACGTCGCTCAGTTCCTGGATGGTCACGTCCTGGTGGGCGATATGGCTTTCGAGTGCGTCGAGACGTTCTTGAAATTCGGGCTCGCGCGTCAAGTAGACCTCCTCGTCGAAACGATTCGACGTCAGGTTGTAAGGCGTTGTTAAGCAGAATGGCGATACCATATCGTCACCGCGATGACGATAACCTTGCATGCCACCTACTGCCGCGAAGAGACCTGCTTCGACGACAAGCCGGAATGCAGCGCTTTGGTCGAGATGTGGGAGCGTCGGCGCGGCACGCTTATCGCACCGCCGTGGCGCGGTTTCGATTGGCATGGCGTGCCGAGCGAAGTCATCCCGTTTTGCGGTGTCGTCGATGTGATCGAAGGTCCGCCGTTAGATTTCGTCTATCGCTTCTGGGGCACCGCACACCAACACGCCCATGACCAGGAATTGACCGGAAAATCAGTGCACGAGATGCGCCCCGTGGCGGAATCCGAGTCGGTTTTCGCCCAGTACCGCGAAACGCTGGAAGCGGCGCAGCCGTTGTTTTTCGTCAATACGCTGGAAATCGGGCCGTACGGGTCGATCTACGAGGAATTGTCGCTTCGTTTACCGTTTTCCGACGACGGCAAATGCATCGACAAGATATTCGCTTTTTTCCGATCTCCGTACCGGCTATCGCGCGCTGGTGCGCGAGCTCAACGGGGAGTGCTGAGCACCGACGCGAGTTCGCGGCGCATGCGGCGGTCGCGCTTCAGATGCCACTCGCGGCTCATCGCGTCGCGCCTATTTCCGAAGGTTTCCGCATAAAGCAGTGCCCACTGGCGGCCGCGCGTCGAACGCGCGCCCTGCCCCGCGTTATGCGCTGCCAATCGCTTTTCCAGATCGTTGGTCCAGCCGACGTAGGTCCGGATGGTCCCCGCGGCGTCCCGGCTGCCGAGCACGTAGACGAAACAGGCGTCAGATCCGGTCAATGATCGCTCTGTTCCATGAAGGCGTCGCCGAGGCCGGTATCGTAGGCGATTCCTGCCTTGGTCAAGGTCATGGTGAGCGGGCTCGACCGCTTGGCCAGGCCCTTTCGTTCCAGCGCGACCCAGACGGCCGGATTGTCGAAGCCGCTGGCATCGCGCCCCGAAACCACGTAAGGGCCGATGTGGACATGGTCGCCATGGGCATGCGGCAGGTGCAGCAATTCCGCGTCACCACTCTCGGGGTCGATCCGCGCGAGATCGGGCTCGCGGGCGATGACCTGGGCCAGCACCAGGGTGCGAAGCTGCAGTTTGTTGAGTTTGAGCGGGTTCTTTTTCGGTGCCATGGCGGCTCTCTTCGGATCGTTCTATGTTGGGCCCATCATGGACCCGACGAAATGGACGGCGAAGATAACCGGTTTTCACCTCGATGACGATGGTCATTGGATAGCCGAACTCGGCTGTGGGCATCAGCGCCATGTGCGCCACGTACCGCCGTTCCAGGAGCGCCCATGGGTAACCACCGAAGCCGGCCGCAAAGGCAGAATCGGCACCGAGATCGAATGCACGCAATGCCGGGATATCGCAACAGAAGGTTCTTAATCTCGCTCGGAAAGGCTACAATTCGGGTCCAGGAATAACCCGGCTTCGCACGCTGGAGAATGCCGTGACCTCTATGCCGACAAGATACCTGTTGGAAGCGCACAGTGTCGCCGAGAGCCGGCCCGTGGACGAGGCGGCGCTGCCGCCGGATATCGCCCAAATGTATCGTTACTGGATGGAAAAGCGGGGCAGCGGTTTTGCGCCGCTATTGAGCGATTTTCACCTCGACGAATTGCCGGCCAAGGTGTTGCCGCTGGCGACGCTGGCCGACGTCCGCACCCCTCCGCTCAATTTCATCTACAGGTTTTGGGGCAGCGGACGGACCGCGCAGCAAGGCAAGGACTACACTGGTTGCTCAATTGACGAGGTGCGGCCGGAAAGCATCGCCCGCAAGATCCGCAAGGAATACGAGGAAGTCTACAGCCGGAAAATGGGCATGCACTTTGTCAGTTCATGCACCCTCGATGACGGCCGCAAACTCGGATACCATTTTATCCGCCTGCCGTTGCGCGGCCCCGGCGATACGGTGGCCCACATCTTCTGTACCGAGTTCAATCGCAGCCCCGACGACTGACGTTCGCGCTGCGGAAGTGTCACTTGACCTTGGCAAGGTCTTCGAGGATCGGACAATCGGGGCGGTCGTCGCCGTGGCAGCGACGGGTCAGGTCCTGCAGCGTGCGTTTCATGGTCTCGAGTTCGGCGATGCGGTCTTCGATTACGTCGATATGGTCGAGTGCCAGTTGTTTGACGTCGGCGCTGGCGCGGTCCTGGTCGCGCCACAACGCGAGCAGCGCTCTCACCTCCTCTAACGGAAAGCCCAGCCCCCGCGCACGCTGCACGAACTTGAGCGTGGCGACGTCGTTCGGTCCGTAATCGCGATAGCCGTTGTCGCGGCGCTCGGGCCGGGGCGTGAGGCCGATGCTCTCGTAATAGCGGATGGTCTTTGCGGTGATGCCGGTGGCTTCGGATACGGCGCCGATGTTCATGCTTTCTCTCCCCGTTCGAAGGACCTGAGCCTGAGCGAATTGCCGACCACGAACAGGCTGGAGACGCTCATCGCCGCGGCCGCGATCATCGGATTCAGCAACCAGCCGAAGGCGGCATAAAAGGCGCCGGCGGCAAGCGGGATCAACGCCACGTTGTAGGCGTAGGCCCAGAAGAAGTTGCCGTGGATGACGCGGAGCGTCCGGCGCGCGAGCCTGATGGCGCGGACGATGCCGCGCATGTCGCCCGACATCAGCACCACGTCGCCGGCTTCGATAGCGATATCCGTACCGGTGCCGATGGCGATGCCGACGTCGGCTTGGGCAAGCGCCGGCGCGTCGTTGATGCCGTCGCCGACGAAGGCGACGGTGCGGCCTGCCTGCTGCAGACGTTTGATCTCGTCGGCCTTGCCGTCCGGCAGCACGCCGGCGAAGACGCGCTCGATCCCGGCGGAGCTAGCGACCGCCTTGGCCGTCGCTTCCACGTCGCCGGTAAGCATAGCGGCGCCTAGGCCCATTTCCACGAGCGCGGCGATGACGCCCTGGCTCTCGGGCTTGAGCTTGTCGCCGATGCCGAACACCGCCGCGAGTTTGCCATCGACGGCGAGCAACACCGGTGTCAACGCACCCGCCGCCAATTCGGCCATGGCCGCATCGGCCGGGCCGGTATCGATGCCGTCGGCGGCGAAATGCCGCGCCGCGCCGATAGTGACGCGCTTGCCGGTCACCGTTGCGGTGATGCCGTGACCGGGCTTGGCGGCGAAGTCGGTGGTTTCGGGTAACGCGAGACCGCGCGACCGGGCAGCCGTAACCAGCGCTTGGCCGAGCGGATGTTCGCTTCGGCTTTCCGCTGCTGCCGCCAGCGCCAACGCGGCGTTCTCGTCGAAATCGGCGTCGAGCATGCGGACCTCGCGCAGTTCCGGCCTGCCTTCGGTCAGCGTGCCGGTCTTGTCGAGGACGATGGTGTCGACCTTGGCGAGGCGTTCGAGCGCGGTGCCGCGGCGGATCAGCACGCCGGTCTCCGCACCCCTGCCCGTCGCCACCATGATCGCCGTCGGCGTCGCCAGCCCCATGGCGCAGGGGCACGCGATCAGCAGCACTGAGACGGCGGCGACGAAGGCGTGACTCAATGCCGGCTCGGGCCCGAAGGCCATCCAAAGCGCGAAGGTCGCGGCGGCGACGACGAGCACCACCGGAACGAAGATGCCGGCGATCCTATCGGCGATCTTCTGGATTTCCGGCTTGCCGCCCTGTGCCTCTTCGACCATGCGAAGGATACGCGCCAATAGGGTGTCGGCGCCGACGCGGGTGACTTCGATCGTCAAGGCGCCGTTGCCGTTGACGGTGCCACCGACGGCTTCGCCGCCGGGATGTTTCTCCACCGGTAACGGCTCGCCGGTGATCATCGACTCGTCAACGAAGCCGCTGCCCTCGGCGACCGTGCCGTCGACCGGCAAACGCTCGCCTGGGCGCACCAACACCTTGTCGCCGACGCGCACGTCCGCGGTCGGCACCTCGACGAAGCTGCCGTTGCGCAGGACGCGCGCTGTCGGCACCTGTAGCGCAAGCAGGCTCCGGATCGCCGCCGCCGTGCGGCCCTTGGCCGCGGCTTCCAGATAGCGGGCGAACAGGATGAGCGTGTCGAACAACCCCGCGGCCAGGAAATAGGCGACGGCGGGT
>JAYOXJ010000188.1:0-7338 GCA_038152725.1 Rhodospirillaceae bacterium | reverse complement strand
CCCGGCACCTTCCTTTACAAGCAGGCGGTCGAGAACGGCTGGCTGCAGACCGAGGAAGTGACGGAAGGCCTGGTCACCGACGACGGCACCCAGCACAGCGTGCTCAGCTACCCGCACCTGTCGAAGGAAGAAATCTTCGAGGCGGTCGAGGTGTTCTACAAGAAATTCTACTTCCGCCCGGCCAAGATGGCGCAACTCACCATCGACATGTTCCGCGACATCGACGTGATGAAACGCCAGCTGCGCGAGGGCAAGGAGTTCTTCAAGTTCCTGTGGGGCCGGGAGAACGCGGCCTGAAGCGGCTCATCGTCACTGCCGACGACTTCGGCGCCTCGGCCAACGTCAACGACGCGATCGAAAAGGCGCATCTCGACGGCATCCTGACCACCGCATCGCTGATGGTGGCGGCGCCCGAAGCCGCCGACGCGGCGGCGCGTGCCAAGCGCCTTCCGGGCTTGAGGGTCGGGCTACATGTCGTCGCGGTGCGCGGAAGGCCGATGCTGCCGGCCGTCGAAATTCCCGATCTCGTCGATGCTGCCGGCGAACTCGACGCGAATTTGGTGCGCGCCGGCGTGCGTTACTTTTTCCTGCCGCACGTGCGCCGGCAGTTGGCGCGCGAGATCCGCGCCCAGTTCGAGGCGTTTCGCGCGACCGGCCTCGTCCTCGACCACGTCAACGCGCACAACCACATGCACCTGCACCCGAGCGTGCTCGGTTTGATCTTGGAGATCGGCCGCGAGTTCGGCCTCAAGGCTGTGCGCCTGCCGTTCGAGCCCGGTTCGGGCGCGCTGCTCGCTCCCTGGATCGGCATCATGAAGCGCCGGCTCAAGGCCGCCGGCATCGCCTGCAACGACTACTTGTTCGGCATCCGCGACACCGGACGCATGGACGCGGGCCGGCTCAAGGCGACCATCGCCGGCCTTCCCGACGGCAACTCCGAGGTCATGCTGCACCCGGCCACCGGGCCCTGGGACGGTATGGAGCCGGAGGCGCGCGGATTCCGCCATGCCGACGAATTCCGTGCCCTTCTCGACCCACAGGTGCGCCGCGAGGTCGAGAGCGGCAACATCCAACTCATCGGCTTTTCCGGCCTCGAACCGCAAACCTGACACGAAAGCGAACGCCTCATGGTCGGCGACTCCTGGACCCATAAGATCGCCCGGGTCTGCATTCTGCCCTTGGTCAATACACCCGTCACGCCCAACCACCTGACGGGAGTGCGGCTGGCTTCCGGGCTTGCCGCCTGCGCCGCCTTCGCGGTTGGCACGCGCGAATGGGACATCTGGGGCGGATGGCTGTGGCTGTTCTCCGCCTTCCTCGACCGCGCCGACGGCGAGCTTGCACGGGTCAGCGGCAAGACCTCGCCCTGGGGCCACAAGTTCGACATGATCACCGACACCCTGGTGACGTCGCTGTTCTTCCTCGGCGCCGGCATCGGGCTTCGGGTCACCGAGCTCGGCCACTGGGCCATCGTCGCCGGCGTGATGGCGACGCTCGGCGTATTGGCGGCCGAGTACCTGGCCGAACAGATCGACAAGATGGGCCAGGACTCGAGCGACAAGGCCTACCCCGGCATCTGGGGCTTCGATTTCGACGACATCCTCTATCTGTTTGCGCCGGTGATGTGGCTGGGCTGGCAGTTGCCCTTCGTCGTCGGCGCCGCCGTCGGCGCGCCGGCCTTCGCGCTGCTTACGTGGTGGAAACTCCAGCGCAAACGGCGCCAAGTTGCGTCGGACGCCGACTAACCGATTGGCCCTCCGATAGATATAAGTTTTTATATGTAATATGTAGTGCGCTAGAATACCTGAGTAAATCGCTTGGGGTTACCGCGTCCAGCGTACGGTTCGCCCGCTCTCAACAAATGCGTCGAGCGCTCCGTGGCATGGATCATCCCGTCAAAGATCGCCTCGTTGATGACAACATCGTTTCCGCCGACCGCCTTGCGGTCGTGCTGTCGACCGCGGTCGATGGCATCATGATCATCAACGCCGAAGGTCTGGTCGAGGTTTACAACCCGGCCTGCGCAAAACTGTTCGGTTACGATGCCGGCGAAGTCATCGGCCGCAACGTCAAGATGCTGATGCCCGCGCCCTACCGCGAAGAGCACGACGGCTACATGCGGAACTATCTCGAAACCGGCCATCGCAAGATCATCGGGATCGGCCGCGCAGTCACCGGCCGGCGCAAGGACGGTTCGACCTTTCCCATGGAACTCTCCGTCGGCGAGGCCCAACAAGATGGCCGGACGGTTTTCATCGGCATCATCCGCGACATCACCGAGCGCCACCGCCAGCAGGCCGAAATCCAGCTCGCCAAGGAAGCCGCCGAAGCGGCGAGCGCCGCCAAGACCAAATTTCTCGCCATCATGAGCCACGAGTTACGCACCCCCTTGAACGCCATCATCGGCTTTTCCCAGGTACTGGACCAAGGCATCGGCGGGTCGTTGTCGACGACGCAGAAGGACTATCTGAAGGACATTCGGGTCGCCGGCGAGCAGTTGCTGAGCCTGGTCAACGATCTGCTCGACCTCTCCAAGATCGAGGCCGGCAAGTACGAACTCGCGATCGAGCGGCTGTCGGTCGCAACCGTGGTGGCAGACATCGCCAGCCTGCTGTCCGGCCAGGCCAAGGAACGGGGCACCGCGCTTGTCGTCGCCGAGACCGACGCCGGGCTTGAGGTCGACGCCGATCCGCGGGCGCTGCGCCAGATGCTGTTGAACCTATTGTCCAACGCGCTCAAGTTCACGCCGGCCGGCGGACGCGTAACGGCGTCGGCCAAGCAGGTGGATGACCGGATCGAAATCGCCGTCGCCGACAACGGCATCGGCATTTCGCCCGAAGACATCGACCGGATCACCGAACCGTTCCACCAGATCGACAATGTCATGACCCGCAAGCACGACGGCACTGGGCTGGGACTTTCCATCGTCAACGGCCTGATCGGCGAGCACGGCGGCACGATCGAGATCCGCAGTGAGCCGGGTCGGGGCACGACGGCAACGCTGGTCTTTCCGCTCTTCTTCAAGCCGTCGAAATAGCGCCTCAGGCCGGCTGCGGGCGCGGCCCGAAACGCTCGAACAGGCCAAGCGCGCCGGCGGCCAGGAACGGCATGCTCTGCACCACCAGCGTCGCCGCGAAAATGTTGGTCTCGAGCGCATCGAAGGTATTGGTCGCCATGATCGCCGCCGCACCGGCGAGCAGCAGGCTGCCGAATATGGTCTCATTGCGCATCGGAAACCGGCCGCGGCCGCCGATGCCGCCCTTCTCGGTCCGCTTGAAGCCGAGCTTGATGCCCCACAGCCCTTCGGCGACGGCGCGCCCGACGGTCAACTGCAGGCTCATGGCGGCAAGCGCCGCACCGACGATCCGGCCCGGCCCGACCCGCACGCGTACCAAGTAGAGCACCACGCAGTGCAGCAGGTTGACCACGAACATGGCGACAATCGGCAGGGTGAACGGCAGCATGGGAATGAGCACGCCGACGAAGACGACCATCGGCACCCAGAGCAGGTTGAGGAACGCCGCGAGCACGCCGAAGGCATCGGACAGCCAATAGCTCCAGCCGATCAGGTATTGCGCCCGCTGCTCGCTGTTCAGATCCTTGGCGCCGGGCAGCATGTGACGCCAGTGCTTGCGGAAGATCTGCATGGCGCCGAATACCCAGCGCTGGCGCTGGGTCATGAAGGCGCTGAGCGTGTCGGGCAGCATGCCGTGGCCATAGCGGCGGTTAGTGTAGAGCGCGCCCCAGCCGGCCTCGAACAACCGAAGCCCCAGCTCCGTGTCCTCGGTGATGGTGTCGGTCGCCCAGCCGCCGACCGCATCGAAGGCGGAACGTCGGATCAGCAGCATGGTGCCGTGCGCAATGGCGGCATCGTGTTCGTTGCGCTGGACCATGCCGATGTCGAAGAAACCGGCGTACTCGCTGTTCATCACCCGCTTGATGATCGACTGCTCGCCGTCGCGATGGTCCTGCGGCGCCTGCACGAACCCGATGCGCGGATCGGCGAAGGCCGGAACGAGATCGTGCAGCCAGCGCGGGTTGACCGTGTAGTCGGCGTCGAGCAGCGCGATCACATCCGCCTTGGGGTCCATCTCGGGCATCGCCAGATTGAGCGCGCCGGCCTTGAACCCCTTGACGTTCTGTAAATTCAAGAACTTGAAGCGCGGACCGAGGCGCTGGCAGGCTTCCTCGACCGGGCGTGTCAGCGCTTCGTCTGGCGTGTTGTTGATGACGACCAAAACCTCGAAATCGGGGTAGTCGAGCCGCGCGACGCTCTCCAGCGTTTCGATCAGCATTAACGGGTTTTCACGGTAGGCCGGAATGTGAATGGAGACTTTCGGCCAGGCGAAATCGGATGGCGGCGGCACCGGCCCGGTAATCAGGCTGCGTGGCGGGAAGCCGAGCACGACGTCGGCCATCTCGTGGATCTTGATCAGGGTCATCACCGAAAGCGGCGCCATCAATGCCATGCCGATCCCCCAGGCGATGGCGGATCCGATGTTGAGATAGTTCTCGACCGGGTAGAGCGCGGCGAGCGCAATCGGCATGGCCAGCGCGTTGCAGGCCAATGACATGACCAGCGCGTGACCGGCGGTCGAGCGCCAGAACAAGAGGCCTATGATGCTGCCGATCAGCCCGAACACCAGCGCCGCGATCATGCGCGGATAGAAGTACTTGTCGCGAACATCGCCCTCGAGCGGGAACTTCAGCCGGGCCTGCGAATCGAACAGGCCCCAATAGGCGCCGACGCTGCCTTCCCGCGTCTTCCACGGCTGGTCGAAGGCCTCGATGATGTTGAAGGCGACGTCCTCGTCGACGGCGCGATGGACGAAGGCGCGGATCGTCTTGGCTTGGATTGTCGGCCCGGGATCCGCGGCGCGGTTATTGTAACCCTTGCTCGGCCAGCCGAATTCCGCGATCACCACGCGCTTGCCCGGATAGGCCTTGCGCAGCGCCTCGTAGCGGTCGAAGGCATATTCGACGACGATGTCGGCGCTTATGCCTTCCCAGTAGGGCAACACGTGGGCGGCGATGAAATCGACCTCGCGGACCAGTTCCGGATGGGCCAGCCAGATGTCCCAGGTTTCGCCGGTGGATACCGGCAGGCGTGCCTCGCGCCGGGCCTTGCGAATCAGTTCGATGAGTTGCGACGGCAGCAACTCCTTGCGCAGGATGGTTTCGTTGCCGACGATCAGCGAGCGGACGTTGGTGTTGCGTTTCGCGAGTTCGAGTACGGCGCCGACTTCTTGCCAATTCTCGTTCATGTCGCGCCCAATCCACGCGCCGGCGACGACGGAAAGGTTGTGCTCTTTGGCCATGCCGACCAGTTCGGCGTTGCGCCCGCGTGCGGCATAGAGGCGGACGCCACGCGCCACGGTGGCGATCGCGGCCATGTCGCGATGGACCCGGGCCCGAATTGCCTCGGTCATCGGCTTGTTCTGGTCTTCAGGCGCGCCGACGGTATAGGAAAGCGAACTCACCGCATCGAGCGCCGAGGGCGGCGTGATGGTTTCGCGCAGCACCAACCAGATGCCGGCGTGCAGCGCCAGCGCAACCAGCGCGGCGGCCGCCGCCGGCAGCAGCGGCCCCTTGTTGCGCCGTCGCGCACCCCTCAGGCGCAGTTCGGCCGCTGGTGCCATCGTAGTTCGCTATTTTTTGGCCGGAGCCGCAGCTTTGGTCTTGCCGTTGGCCGGGCTGTTCTGGCCGGATTCGGACCAGCACGTGCTGATCACGGTAGCGGCCTGGTTGACCTGCTGTTGCTGCTGCTGCAGTTGCTGTTGCAGTTGCTGCGGTGTCTGCTGCGTTTGCGGCGACGACTGCGGCGGGGCCAGCGGATGTTGCTCGGCGGCACAGTCGAGCGCACGGCGCAAAAGTTTCACATCGCAGGCGAACCGTTCATAGAGATGCGTCAAGTCGTTGGCGGAAACGATATCGTCGCGCAGGATCGCAGTCAGCGCGCGCTTGCCGATCCGATCGCATCCGGCCCTGGGGGCCGGTGGTGTCTTCGCCGCACCGTTGCCCGCCCAGGCGTGATCGCCGCCGGAAACGAGTGCCGCGAAGGCAGCCAGGAACACCAGCGCCGGGACGAGCTTAAAGTGAAACGACTGGTGCATTTCGGGGCCTCCAAATCAAATTTGAAGCTTGCTATTAAGGCCATTTATCTGGGGACGCAAAGAGATTCCGTAAGAAGCGCAACGCGCACTGGCGGCGACCATCGGAAAGGCGCAGAATGCCCCGCCGATATCGGCCTTGACGAACTTCTCACAACGGATTTTCCCAGGGTTAAGCCATTGATTCGTCGACTATTTCTGCTGCAGCCGCTTCCCGGCATCGTCGCCGCCGCACTGGCCTTCTCAGCCGGCTACGCGGTGCGTTACGGCCTGGTCGAACCGGAGAAGTTCGGTGCCGCCTGCGAAAAGGCGGGGCCGTGGTGGTGTACGCCCAGGACGGCGTTCATCGTGTTCACGGAATGGAACGGTTTCGGCTGGCTCAGTCTGGCACTGGCCGCACTCGCGGTCGGGCTGACGGTCGCGGCCGGACGCACGCAAGGCCAACGCATCCATGCCATCGCGATGGCGACGATGCTGACGGGCGGCGCCGGCCTGGTCCTCTACAACTCGACCTTTTCGTCGGTCGCCGTGATCGTCGGATTACTTTTGCTGTGCCGCCGGCTTGCGCCCGAAGAGGCGACCGAACAGCCGCGTTAGTTCTGCCTCCGCGCCGGCCCGTTCCGGCCAGGCCAACGCGAAACTGCAGAGCATCCAGAATATCGCTTCGCGGTTGACCAAGGCATCGACGGCGAAGGGTGCCGCGACGGCGATCACGATGGCAAGCCAGGCGCGCTCGCGAAGATGCGCGCCGTCCGGCTTGGCGAACATCAGGGCAAGTGCGGGCATCAGGAAAGCCAATGTGAGAAAGTCCCGGTGGCGGCCATCGACGGCCATGGAGATCGCCACCATGGCGGCCGGGACAAGCACGGCCCAGCGGAACGCGCCAATGGTGCGGACGTCGCCACCGGCGGCCCGGTGCACGACAAACAAGGCGCCAAGCAGTCCGGTGCCGGCCAGATAGGCCCCCCAGAGCATGCCAGGCGTGCCGATGGCGAACTTCATCGCCTGGTCGATGAAGGCGAAGGAAAAGGCCGCGCCCAGGGCGCCGGCGGCGGCAGCCTGGAACGGCCGGCAGAACCCGGCGGCGCCGAGCCGCCACGCCCAAAGCGTGCCGATCAGGCCGCCCAGGACGGAGATTGCTGCCGCCCACCGCCAATGCGGCCACTCGCTGACCGGACCTGATAGCGGAAACTTGAGTTGGCGAGCGCCGTCGAGCACGCCCCAGAAC
>JAYOXJ010000187.1:5975-7346 GCA_038152725.1 Rhodospirillaceae bacterium | reverse complement strand
AGCCTGGCCAGCGTGGCGAAGGCGGCGTCGTAGAGCGTCAAGCGCATGCCGATGCCCATGACCGCCCAGGCGCCGAGATAGAAAACGATGTCGTTGCTGGCGGCGATGGCGAAACAGCCAGCCGCGTTGATGGTGGCACCGACGTTCATCACCCGCCGGCCGCCGTGGCGGTCGATCAGGCGGCCGACCAGCGAGGACGTCAGCCCCATGACCAGGAGCGCGGCGGCGTAGCCGCCGTAGACGACCTCGCGGCTCCAGCCGCGCTCGGCGACGATGAGCTCGCCGAAGGCGCCGATCAGGTAATAGGTGATGCCCCAGTTGATGAGCTGGGCGAGGCCCAGACAGAACACCGTCCGCGCACGGATCATCGGCGGCATGCCTCGCCTAAGCCCAGTTGGCAAAACCTAAACGTCGAGGTTCGCGACCTTGAGCGCGTTCTTCTGGATGAATTCGCGTCGGGGTTCGACGACGTCGCCCATCAGCGTCGAGAACACGTCCTCGGCATCGTCGGTGTGGCTGACCTTGACCTGCAACAACGTGCGCGCGTTCGGGTCCAGCGTGGTTTCCCAGAGCTGGCCCGGGTTCATCTCGCCCAGGCCTTTGTAGCGCTGCATGGAGATGCCCTTGCGGCCGATCTCCATGATGCCGTCGACCAGTGAGATCGGCCCGGTGATCGGGATCTCCTTGTCCTTGACGGTGAGCTTGCCGTGCTTGGCATAGAGCTTCTGCAGCTGGCCGGCGCGGTTGTTCAGGCGCCTTGCATCCTGGGATCGGATCAGGGTGCCGTCGATGACGTGGCGCTCGGCGACGCCCCGGAGCGTGCGGGTGAAGGCGAGGCCGCCGTCGTTGAGCAGACTGCCCTGCCAGCCGCGTTCCAGCGGATCGGCCAGGGCGTCGAGCCGCTTGGCGATGAAGTCGGCGACCTGCGCCGCCTGCTCGGGCTCGGACAGCAGACCGGCGTCGAGCGCGCTCAGGATCGCGGCCTGCTCGATGACGCTGGCCGGCACGAACCGCGAGACGTTGGCGATCTCGGTCTTGGTGGCGCGCGCCTGGTCGAGCGCATCGCGGAGATCGGCGCCGGCCATCTGGGCGCCGCCGTAGGTGGTGAACACCGCGCCCTCGTCGATGGCGGCGTTGAACAGATAGTCCTCCAGCACCTTGTCGTCCTTGAGGTAGACCTCGGACTGGCCGCGCTTGGCGCGGTAGAGCGGCGGTTGCGCGATATAGAGATAGCCCCGCTCGACGACCTGCGGCATCTGGCGGAAGAAGAAGGTCAGCAGCAGCGTCCTGATGTGGCTGCCGTCGACGTCGGCGTCCGTCATGATGATGATCTTGTGGTAGCGGCATTTGCCGGCGTCGAAATCCTCGCGC
>JAYOXJ010000187.1:0-5965 GCA_038152725.1 Rhodospirillaceae bacterium | reverse complement strand
GGGGAGGATGGCCTGGTTGGCGCGGTTGCGGCCCTGCTTGGCGGAACCGCCGGCGCTGTCGCCCTCGACGATGAAGAGTTCGGACCGCGCCGGGTCGCGCTCCTGGCAGTCGGCGAGTTTGCCGGGCAAGGACGAGATATCGAGCGCGCCCTTGCGCCGCGTCAGCTCGCGCGCCTTCCTGGCGGCTTCGCGCGCGGTCGCGGCGTCGACGATCTTGCCGATCACCTTCTTGGCCTCGCCGGGATGCTCCTCGAACCACTGGTCGAGCCCTTCGCCGATCAGGTTTTCGACCACCGGGCGCACTTCCGACGACACCAGCTTGTCCTTGGTCTGCGACGAGAACTTGGGATCGGGCACCTTGACCGAGAGCACGCAGGTCATGCCTTCGCGCGCGTCGTCGCCGGTGATCGATACCTTCGCCTTGGCGGCGATGCCCGATGTCTGCGCGTAGGCGTTGATGGTGCGCGTGAGCGCGCCCCGGAAACCGGCCAGGTGGGTGCCGCCGTCGCGCTGCGGGATGTTGTTGGTGAAGCACAGCGTGGTCTCGTGATAGCTGTCGTTCCACTGCATAGCCATCTCGACCGAGATGCCGTCCTTCTCGCCAATGACGACGATGGCGTCGTCGTGCAGCCGCGCCTTGGAGCGGTCGATATACTCGACGAAGGCCTTGAGGCCGCCCTCATAGTGCATCTCGACCTCGACCGGCTCGACGCCGCGGTCGTCGGTGAGCTTCAGCCCCACGCCGGAGTTGAGGAAGGCGAGCTCGCGGAGCCGATGCTCCAGCGTGCCCAGATCGAACTCGGTCATGGTGAAGGTCGCCGACGACGGCAGGAAGGTGACTTCCGAGCCGGTGAAGAACTTGCCCTTGGCGGTCTTCGGCGCGGTGCCGGTGACCGCCAGCGGCGCCACCGTCTCGCCGTGCTCGAAGCGCACGCAATGTTCCTTGCCGTCGCGCCAGATGCGCAGTTCCAGCCATTCGGAGAGCGCGTTGACGACCGAGACGCCGACGCCGTGCAGACCGCCCGAAACCTTGTAGGAGTTCTGGTCGAACTTACCGCCGGCGTGCAGCTGGGTCATGATCACCTCGGCCGCCGAAACCCCTTCCTCCTCGTGGATATCGACCGGAATGCCGCGGCCGTTGTCGCCGACGGTGACCGAGCCGTCGCCGTTGAGGCGCACGGTGACCGTGTCGCAATGGCCGGCGAGCGCCTCGTCGATGGCATTGTCGACCACTTCGTAGACCATGTGGTGCAGGCCCGAGCCGTCGTCGGTGTCGCCGATGTACATGCCGGGCCGCTTGCGCACGGCCTCGAGCCCGCGCAGCACCTTGATCGCGTCGGCGCCGTACTCTTCGTGGTGTTCGGCCTCGCCGGGCTGGTCGTTCTGGCCTTCGATCGGGGTTTCTTCGCTCATGGTCCTATCGGCTTTCGTTCACAGTCGGGTTTCGACAACGCTGCCGCCCTCGGCGACCGCGAAAAACTGGGCGCGGCCCTGGAGCGGGTGGAACAACTCTGCATCGGTGCCGGTCAGCCAGACTTGGGCACCGATTTCGGAAAGGGCGTCGAAGAGGGCGTTCCGCCTGGCTTCGTCCAGATGCGCCGCGACCTCGTCCAGCAACAGCACCGGCTGGGCGCCTTCCTCTAGCGCGCGGGCGCGCGCATTGGCGAGCACCAGCGCGATCAACAACGCCTTCTGCTCACCGGTCGAGCAGAGACCGGCGGGCTGCGCCTTGGGCCGGTGGCGGACGACGAGATCGCTTCGCTGCGGGCCGCATGTGGTGCGGCCGATGCGCGCATCGGCCGCCCGCGTCCGCGCCAAGGCGTCGCGGAAGCGGTCCTCGGCGGCGAGCGCCGGGCCTTCCGCCAGCCACGTCTCGACGTCGCCCACGAGCGCCACCTCGGCGCCGGGGAACGGTCCGAAACCGTCACGGGCGCCATGCGCCAGCCGCGCCGTCATGTCGAGCCGGGCGGCGCTGACCGCGATGCCCTTCGACGCCATGGTTTCTTCCAGCGCGGTGAGCCAGACCGGATCGGCGGCGCGCCGGTCGTCCCGTTGGCCGCGCAGCAGTTTCATGCGCTCGCGCATGGCCTGTTCGTAGGCGGCGACGCGCCCGGCATGGGCAGGATCCCAGCCGAACGCCATGCGATCGAGAAACCGGCGTCTGGCCCCAGCACCTTCCTGAAACAGGCGGTCCATCTGCGGCGTCAGCCAATGCGCGCCCATGACGCCGGCCAGTTCGGCCTGCGACTTGGCCGGCTGGCCGTCGATCCTGACGGCGCGGCGCTGGCTGCCCGACGCGAAGCCCGAACCGTCGGCGTCGTCGCCGTCCTCGGCGTCCGCGTCCTGACCCTCGACCCCTTGCCAGCCGGTGCCGACGTCGGCGGGGCCGGCGGGGCCCTCGATGCGTGCCGCCACCGCCCATTCGCCGCCGTTCTTGCTGCTGGCGAGATCGCCGAGCCTGGCAGCGCGGAGCCCGCGTCCCGGCACCAGCATGGAGACGGCCTCCAACAGATTGGTCTTGCCCGCGCCGTTGGCACCGGCGAACACCAGCATGCCGGCGTCGAGCTCCAGGCGCAGCGCGTCGTAACTGCGGAAATCGGTCAGGGTCAGGCGGCGCACGGCGTATCTGGCGGGCATGGACGCGGCTGGCGCCGCATCATGCGTCGTCGTTTGCTCGCTCGCCATCCGGCCGGTCACGTACAGTTTCGGGCTCCTGCTTTAATCGGGTTCGGTCGGCTGCCGCGGAAGATGCGCCAGCTCCTCAAACCCGCATCGGCATCAGCACGTAAAGCGCGCTGGGGTCGTCGACCTCGCGCATGACCGTCGGCGACGCCGAATCGGCCATGGCGAAACGCGCCTGGTCACCCTCGATCTGGCGGGTGATATCGAGCAGATAGGCGGAGTTGAATCCGATCTCGATGTCGGCGCCCTGGTAGTCGACCTCGAGCTCTTCGGTGGCGCTGCCGTGCTCCGGGCTGGATGCCGAGAGCACCAGCAAGCCGCTGGAGAGCGCCAGTTTGACGGCGCGCGACTTCTCGCTGGAAATGGCGGATACCCGGTCGACAGCATCGGCGAAGGACTTGCAGTCGACTTCCATGACCTTGTCGTTGCCGGCCGGGATGACGCGTTCGTAATCGGGGAAGGTGCCGTCGATCAGCTTCGAGGTCAGCACCGCGTCGTCGAAGGCGAAGCGGATCTTGGTGTCGGACAGCGACACCTGGACCTCGTCGCCGGACTCGTCAATCAGCTTTCTGAGTTCGGCGACGGCCTTTCTGGGCACGATGACGCCCGGAATCTTCTCCGCGCCCTTCGGCAGCGGCGCTTCCACGTTGGCGAGCCGGTGGCCGTCGGTGGCGACCGCGCGCAGCACCGGGGTGCCGTCGCGCTCGGCCTTGTGGAGATAGATGCCGTTCAGGTAGTAGCGCGTCTCTTCCGTCGAGATGGCGAACTTGGAACGGTCGATCAGGTGGCGCAGCTCGGCCGCGGTGATCGAGAAATTGTGCGGCAGCTCGCCGCCGGACAGCACCGGAAACTCGTCGGTCGGCAGCGCCTGCAAGGTGAAGCGCGAACGCCCGGCCGACAACGTCAGCTCGCCGCCGCCGCCAGCATCCAGATCGACCTGGGCGCCATCGGGGAGCTTGCGGACGATGTCGTAGAGTGTGTGCGCCGGCACCGTGGTGGCGCCCGGCGTCGATACCTGGGCGGCGGTCGCCTCGACGATATCGAGGTCCATATCGGTGGCATTCAGGCGCACCTGGCCGTCGCCGGCCTCGATTTTCACGTTGGAGAGAATCGGGATGGTGTTGCGGCGTTCGACGACGCTCTGCACGTGCCCAAGGGACTTCAGCAGGTCGGCCCGTTCAATGGTGAGTTTCATCGTGGAATATCAAGATGTTATTTCTAAAAAGGTTGCAGAATTCGCGGCCTTTCGGGAGCCTCCCCAGGACACGAAGGAGGGCACGGAACGGCCCCCCGGAAGACGTCCGCCATTATAGCAAAACGCCTTGCTTTCCAAAGCCTTTTCCCGGTTTTTTTGAGCGCCGCCGCAACCCCGGGTGAAGCCGTTCCGGCTCAACCCTCGAGCATGCGCCGCAGCAACTCGACGTCTTCGTTGAAGGCGGTGTCGTGCTCGCGCAATTCCTCGACCTTGCGCACCGCGTGCATCACCGTGGTGTGGTCGCGGCCGCCGAACTTGCGGCCGATCTCCGGCAGCGATCGCGAGGTCAATTGCTTGGCCAGATACATGGCGACCTGACGCGGCCGGGCGACCGACCGGGCACGTCTTGCCGAGTGCATGTCGGAGATGCGCACGTTGAAGTGCGACGCCACCTGCTTTTGGATTTCCTCGATGGTGACGCGGCGGTCGTTGGCGCGCAGCAGATCGCGGAGCACGTCTTGCGTCGTTTCCAGCGAGATGTCGCGGCCGACCAGCTGCGCATGGGCGACGACGCGGTTCAAGGCGCCTTCCAGCTCGCGCACGTTGGCGGTGATCTTGTGGGCCAGGAACTCCAGCACCTTGGCCGGCACCTGGACGCCGAGCTTGTGCGCCTTCGACTGCAGGATGCCGAGGCGAAGCTCGTAGGTAGTGGCGTGGATATCGGCGACCAGCCCGCAATTGAGGCGCGACACCAGCCGCTCCTCCATGCCCTCGAGGTCGCTCGGCGACTTGTCGGCCGAGATGACGATCTGGCGGCCCTGGTCGACCAGGGCGTTGAAGGTGTGGAAGAATTCTTCCTGGGTCGAGTCCTTGCCGGCGATGAACTGCACGTCGTCGATCATCAAAACGTCGACGGAACGGAACTGCGCCTTGAAGTCGACGGTGTTCTGTTCGCGCAGCGCCGAGATGAAGCGGTACATGAACTTCTCGGCCGACATGTAAATGACCGTGCGCTCGGGCTGGCTCTGCGAGATGTGCCAGGCGATGGCATGCATCAAATGCGTCTTGCCAAGCCCGACACCGCCGTAGAGGAACAGCGGGTTGAACGGCACGCTGTCGGCCTCGGCGACGCGGCGCGCAGCGGCGTAGGCGAACTCGTTCGGCTTGCCGACGACGAACTGCTCGAAGGTGAAGCGGCCATCCAGGGGCGCGCTGAGATCATCCCGGCCGTTATCCCGGCGCAACCGGCCGGGCTCGCGCCTCGGTGCCGGCTCGCTCACATCCGGCCCCGGCTGCGTGCGCACCACCACCTCGACCGTCTTGACCTCGGCGTTCTCGGCGCGCCACAGCTCGGCCAGGCGCTCCTGGTAGTGCGCCGCCGCCCAGTCGCGCATGAAACGCGTCGGCACGGCGATGGTGACGACACCGGCATCGAGGCCGCGCACGCTCATCGGGCGCAGCCAGCTCTGGTAAGAGGCCTCGCCGATCTCGGTGCGCAGTCGGCTCGAGACGGTTTCCCACTCTGCCTTCAGGTCGGCATTGTTGGCGGTGTCGGTATCGGCATTTTCGCCGGAAATTTCCCGGTTCGTCTTGCTGGGTTTTTTCGCAGAATCTTTGCCTGACATATCGCGAACTGAGTTCATATTTTTATTAGCACCCCGATCGGTCGCGTTCTTGTTTTCAATGCGGGTCACCGTAGCCAGTCAACCCATGCCTCCGCCGTCGCCGGACTTGGAGGCCCGCTCGCGAAAGGATTGGACTTGTTCGGTCTTAGAAATTGCCCCCAGCCGCCATGACGCCTGGGTGGTGTCTCGCCCCTGCTCCGTCTATTTCGCGACACGCCCTGTGCCCAGCAAAGTCACGTCGCGATTGCGGAACTGATACACCGAACTCCTGAAGCCGCCCCTTTCAAAATATTCAACGCCCGTTCAAAGTGGTCGAACTTGCGTTTTTAAAAGTTCCCTCCCTGAGCGCCGCTTGACGATAGGACTCGGTAAAAAAGCGCCTCATCCCGACCGCGGCCTTTATTTAATTTTATTTAGCGTGCGTCCTGAATAACTGTTGAAATTCTTCGACCCACTTAAGTAC
>JAYOXJ010000186.1:3634-7364 GCA_038152725.1 Rhodospirillaceae bacterium | reverse complement strand
GACCTTCACCGCCCAAACGTCTTATTTCAGCGAAAGCGGGCCGGATTTCCGGCCCGCTTTTTTGCGCCCTGCGGCGCCTTGGCGCGACGGCGGCCGGTCCCCCCACAAAATACAGACTGGCGCTGTCGAATTGACATTGCGCGCGCCTCAAAATCGCATACGGTATCGAACCAGCACGGGCATTTTTCCCGCGCGCGACAACTCTTTTTGGAGAGACAAATATGTTGATGAAGAAGCTTTTGGCCGCCCTGGTCTTCGTTGGTTTCCTGGCCGGCGGTGTTGCGGCGCCCATTGGTATCGAATTCGGCGCGAACAAGGTGACGGTGGAGAAGTCGGCTCAAGCCCAGACCGCCAAGCCGGAAGATGGGAAGAAGGGCAAGCAAACTAATAAAAAAGACAACACCCCAAACAAACAAAAGAAACAGAAAAAGCAGCCCAAGAAAAGCGACAAGGACAAGAAGGGCAAGGAAGGGCAGAAGAAAACCGAGGGCTGAGCTCGGACACCTGCCAATCTTTTTATCGAGAAGACGGACCGGATTTCCGGTCCGTTTTTTCTTGGCTAGCCGGGTTGATTGCCGGCCCTGCCCGGCGCGTCTAAACTTTGGCCGCATCACGAATGCCCGAGGGAGGACCCGCAATGAAAATGCGCGCCGCCGTGCTCGTCGCCACGGAAACACCGAAACCCTATGCCAAATCGCGCCCGGTGGAAGTCGCCGAGATCGATCTCGATCCGCCCGGCGAGGGCGAGGTGCTGGTTCAGGTCAAGGCGGCCGGCGTCTGCCATTCCGACCTCTCGATCATCAACGGCTCGCGGCCGCGCCCGACGCCGATGGCGCTCGGCCATGAGGCCGCCGGCGTCGTCGCCGAAGTCGGCCCTGGCGTCAAAGGCTTGAAGAAGGGCGACCACGTCGCCTTCGTCTTCGTGCCGAGTTGCGGCCATTGCGAACCTTGCATGTCGGGAAGGCCGGCGCTCTGCGAACCGGGAGCCAAGGCCAATGCGGACGGCACGCTGCTCGGCGGCGGGAGGCGGCTGAGCTGGAAGGGCGGTAAGCCGGTCAACCATCAGGTCGGCGTATCGTGCTTCGCCGAATATTCGGTCGCTTCCGAGCGTTCCCTGATCAAGATCGACAAATCGCTGCCGTTGGACGAGGCGGCGCTGTTCTCCTGCGCGGTGATCACCGGCGTCGGCGCCGTGCTCAACGCGGCACAGATGCCGAGTGGCACCACCGCAGCCATCGTCGGTTGTGGCGGCGTTGGCCTGAACGCGCTTTTGGCGGCCAAGATGCTTGGGGCCGAGCGCATCGTCGCCATCGACACCGACGAGAGCAAACTCGGTCACGCCCGGCAGTTGGGCGCCACGGATACCTTTTCAGCGGCCGATCCCGATTGCGTCGCCAATGTACGCGACTCCACCGGCGGCGGGTTGATGTACGTTTTCGAGGCCGCCGGCACGGTCGAGGCCATGGAAATCGCCTACGGAGTTACTCGGCGGGGCGGTACGGTGACCAGCGTCGGCTTGAGCCACCCGGCCACCAGTTTCTCGATCCAGCACGTCAATCTGGTCGCCGAGGAGAAGACCATCAAAGGGTGCTATCTGGGAAGTTGTGTTCCAATCCGGGATATTCCCCGATATATAAGCCTTTACCAGCGCGGCCTGCTGCCGGTGGACAAGCTTATCACTCGTAAAATTCCACTAGATGAAATCAACGAGGCTTTCGACCGGCTTGACGCGGGACAAGAATTGCGTCAAGTCATCATCTTCTGAGGCTCGGTCTTACGTCGAATACAGGGCTGAATAAGCGCTTGCGACTATCGACTTCCTCTGTAAACAACCTAGGACAAAGGCAAGCAAAATGCCCACAGGTACCGTGAAATGGTTCAATGCCACGAAGGGCTACGGGTTCATCGAGCCCGATGGCGGTGGCAAGGACGCGTTCGTGCACATCTCTGCCGTTCAGGAAGCCGGCTTGCAGGAGCTTCGTGAAGGCCAGAAGGTGCAGTTCGAACTGGTTCCCGGTCGCGACGGAAGACAGGCGGCTGGTTCGCTGAAGGCGCTCGACTGAGCTCACTTTAAGCTAATCTGAATTCGCAGACCGGCGGCAGGCCTCAGAGCGGCCGCCGGACAGTTTTCTTTTGTCCTGGCCTTTGGTGCCGGGCTCGGGTTTTTCCCGCCTCCCCCCTTGACCCCCCTATCCAAAACCCCCAGAGTGGAATCATTCCACGGGGAGCCCGCGTCCTGCGCGTGGCTGAGAGTTCGGTGAGCCGGTCCCAGCGTTTCGGCGGCCCACCGGAGACCCGTTGAACCTGATCCGGGTGAAACCGGCGTAGGGATGGGAACAAGGGGCTCGAAGATCGCCCCCGCCTTTCAGGAACCACGCACCCCCCCGGATCTCCGCGAACCGTAGTTGAGGAGATCCTTTTCATGAACGTTATCCGCAAACCCGATACCGCCGGTGTCACCACCGGCGCGCTGCCGGCGAGCCGCAAGATTTTCGTAGACGGCAAGATGCACAAGGGCCTGCGCGTGCCGATGCGTGAGATTTCGCTGCACGAGAGCGCCAACGAGCCGCCGATCGTCGTCTACGACACGTCGGGTGCCTATACCGATCCGAACGCCAAGATCGATCTGGAAAAAGGCCTCGAACCGCTGCGCCGATCCTGGGTGCTGGGACGCGGCGACGTCGAAGAGTACCGCGGCCGCGACGTCAAGCCGGAAGACAACGGCAACATCGGCGCCGACAAACTGGTCGCCGAATTCCCGAACAAGCGCGCACCGCTGCGCGCCATCGGCGGCAAGCCGGTCAGCCAATATCACTATGCCAAGCAGGGCATCGTGACGGCGGAGATGGAATACGTCGCAATCCGCGAGAACATGCTCCGCAAGCACGATCCCGAAGCGGCGCGGAAAGCCATTGCCGACGCCGAGAGCTTCGGCGCGGAAATCCCCGAGTACGTCACGCCCGAGTTCGTCCGTGACGAAATCGCGCGCGGGCGCGCCATCATCCCCAGCAACATCAACCACCCGGAATCGGAACCGATGATAATCGGCCGTAATTTCCTGGTGAAGATCAACGCCAACATCGGCAACTCGGCTGTCACCTCATCGGTCGCCGAGGAGGTCGAGAAGATGGTATGGGCGACGCGCTGGGGTGCCGATACGGTCATGGACCTCTCCACCGGCCGCAACATCCACAACATCCGCGAATGGATATTGCGCAACAGCCCGGTTCCGATCGGCACGGTGCCGATCTACCAGGCGCTGGAAAAGGTCGAGCGTGCCGAGGACCTGACCTGGGAACTCTATCGCGACACCATCATCGAACAGTGCGAACAGGGCGTCGACTACATGACGATCCACGCCGGCGTACGCCTGCGTCACATCCACCTCACCGCCAACCGGGTCACCGGCATCGTTTCGCGCGGCGGCTCGATCATGGCGCAGTGGTGCTTGGCGCATCACAAGGAGAGCTTCCTCTACGAGAACTGGGAAGAGCTTTGCGAGATCATGGCTTCCTACGACGTGGCGCATTCCATCGGTGACGGCTTCCGCCCGGGTTCCGGCGCCGACGCCAACGATGCGGCACAGTTCGCCGAGTTGGAGACCGCCGGTGAGTTGGCCCAGGTCGCCTGGGAAAAAGGCTGCCAAGTGATGGTCGAAGGCCCCGGCCACGTGCCGATGCATAAGATCAAGGTCAACATGGAAAAGCAGTTGGCGACCTGCGGCGAGGCG
>JAYOXJ010000186.1:3027-3624 GCA_038152725.1 Rhodospirillaceae bacterium | reverse complement strand
CCCCGAAGGAGCACCTGGGCCTCCCCGACAAGCAGGACGTGCGTGAAGGCGTCATCACCTACAAGATCGCGGCACACGCCGCCGATCTCGCCAAGGGCCATCCTGGTGCGGCGGCCCGCGACGACGCGCTCTCACGCGCGCGCTTCGAGTTCCGCTGGGAAGACCAGTTCAATCTCGGCCTCGACCCGGACCGGGCGCGCGACTTCCACGACCGCACGCTGCCGAAAGACGCGCACAAGACGGCGCACTTCTGCTCCATGTGCGGGCCCAAGTTCTGCGCCATGGAGATCACCAACCTGGTGCGCGACTACGCAGAAGGCGGCATGAAGGAGATGTCCGAGAAGTTCAAGGAAGAAGGCTCGGAGCTCTACAAGGAAGAATACGCGGCGAAACCGGCGGCCGAATAGGCCGCTTCGGCATCCTTAACAAAATCGTGCTCGGGCGGCCTTTTAGGCCGCCCGAAACGCTTGGCGGAACCGCACCCGGCATTCCGCCGGATCGATGTTGCGCTTGAAGGCCGAGGGCGCCGTCGGCAGCACTCGGCAGAGCAGTAATTTGGGTCCCCGACCTTCGGCGATGAACTTTGCACCGGCGGCG
>JAYOXJ010000186.1:0-3017 GCA_038152725.1 Rhodospirillaceae bacterium | reverse complement strand
GTTCGGCGATGATCAGGGTGCGCTCGATGCCGCTGCCCTTGGCGATCATCTCAAGATCGGCGGTGCGAGACGTGTGGCCGCTCTGGCCGCCGGTCTCGCCGTGCATGGCGTTGTCGATGCAAACCATGACGAGGTTGGCCGGTGCCGCCGAGGCGACGGTGACGAAGGCACCGATACCCATCAGCAGCTCGCCATCGCCGTTGATCACCGCGACCTTGCGTTCCGGCGCCGACATCGCGAGCCCCAGCCCCATCGGCACGGCGGCTCCCATGGTGCCGGCCATCGAATAGAGATTGGCACCGTCGGTGGTGAGTTGCGCCGCGTCCTTGGAAGCGCCGGCGAGGCCGCTGACGAACAGCCAGTCGGACGGGTTCGGAAACAGTTTCGCCAACAGTTCGCGGCGGTCGATATTGCCCTTGCGGATTGCCATTGCTCTCTCCTCCCCCTCAGAAACCCTTGGCGCCGAGAAACTTCTGGCTGAGCACGATGGCCGCCGCCTGCGCGCCCTTGCCGCTGGCATTGATCGCCGCGGTTGTTGCCGTTGCAAGTTCGTCCGGCCGCTCGACCTTGAACACCAAAACGCCCATGGCGGCGAGCAACGGCTCCACCGCCTCGCCCATGGGGTACTGCCAGGGGTTCTGCTCGCCGTAGTCGCCCCGCATGGAGATCATCATCAGCAGCGGGAACTTGCCGCCCTTCACCAGCGACAAGTAGTTGGCGCAGTTTCCGAGCCCGCTCGACTGCATGCACAAGACCGCGCGCTTGCCGGCGAGATCGGCGCCGGCACATAGCGCGACCCCTTCCTCCTCGGTGGTTAGCAGCACGGTACGGGTGTCGTTATGCTTCTCGGCCAGCTTGATGAGCTGGTCGTTGCCGGCATCTGGAATATGCGCGAACAGGTCGATGCCCGCGTCGCGCATCAAATCGAACATCACGCCGGACCATTGGGCGTGCGGATGGGGATCGGTCATTGAAAATTATCCTCCCGGGGTGTCGTCGGACGGTAGTCCGCATCGACCCGGGAGACAAGGCCCGGAAATGCCGGCGCCGGGCTTTTATCCGCCCGCGACGCGGTCGAGCGCCAAGTGCACGACGACGGCGCCGAGGGTGACCACTATGGCCATAAAGAACAGCAGCATGTAGCGGTGCACGTTGGCCTCGCGCCGCGACTTGAGCGCACGGACGTCGCGGAACAGGCTCGACAAATGGGGGTTCATGGCGTCGAGCTTGGTCATCTCGTTGTGCATCCAGAACTGGTAGATGACGAGCGTGAAAATTACTGCGGTGGCGAGCAGGATAGTGATGGCCATCAGTTTGTTGGTCATCGCCGGCCCGGCCTTCGTCCAGACCGCGACGACGATCAGGCCCATGTAAGTGAGCAGCGTTGCGCCGATCGTTTTCCACTGATGGTTCTTGATGAAGCGCAGCGTCTCGGTCGACTCGGCATAGAGCATGCGAAGCTCGGCGTGCGTCTTGTCATCGAGATTAGAAACGGTAAGTTCGGTCACTTCCGCGTCTTCGGGCTCTTGCTTGCCCGGCTTCGCGACTTTCGATTTTTCCAATGCCATGGTGCCCTCCTAATCGGACTTCCCGGTCAGCAGGCAGTCGTTGCGGCGCGTTCGACAGCTCGGTCGCACGCCGCCATCGCGTCGTCGCCGAGAAAACGCAGTGCGTCCGGCGACGCCAGCGGATCGGCGCCAGGCGACAGTGCCGCGACGGCCTCGGCGAAGCTCATCAGCGTTCCGTTGCAGATGGCGGAGCAGCGGTCGCCCAGCAATACGTCGCGGCGCAGCCGCTCGTAGGTGTTCCAGATGATTTCGGCCCGGTCCTGCATGTCGGTGTCTCCCCTAAGGCTGGCCTGAAACGAGCAGGTCAGCCAATCGGTCAATGCATAAACATTACGATATCGAAACGTTTCCGCAAAGGAAAACGACATATGCAGTTAACAAGCGCAATCGATTTTCTCTGGTTCCAGGCAGCCGTCAGCCTGCGGTAAGCCGTCAGGCCAATAGCGGATATCCCATGTCCTCGGCTTCGCGCTCGATTCCCAATGCCCGGCCGTAGGCCTCGCGGCCGATGACCTGAAAGCCCGTGATCCCAAGGTTTACCAGATGCGGCCGCAACTTGGCGTCACCGACGACGTCGGCCAGGGCCGAACGCAGCCAGCGCAGCTCCGTGTCGGTCCGCGTCGCCGCGGTGATGAAGGGCAGGCCCGGTGCCGGCAGCGTGGTGGTGAGGACCCGGACCGCCCCGGTCAGTTCCGGCATTTGGCGCGAGATCAGATGGAAGCTGACCGCGTCGATGGCGGCAACGTCGGCCTTGGCCGTCGCCACGGCCCGGATCGATTCCATATGGCTGCCGCTGGTCACCACGTGCTTGAAAAATTGCACGCTTCCGGCGCGCTCGGGGCCGACGAAGGCCTCAGGCATGCCCTGGCGGACATAGTCCGCCATCAGCCGGCGAAAGGCGTTGTAGCCGGAATGCGAGCTCGGCTTGTTGATCGCCGCGACCTTGCCCTTGAGTTGCGCCAAACTGGTAAAGCCGGCCCCCTTGCCGACAATGACCAGCAAGCGGTACATGGCGCCCTCGACGAATGGTGCCGCGTAGGTCGGCGTGGCGACCAACCGAACCGGCCCGGTCAGCCCCTTCATCAGCGGATAGCCGCAGGTCTGGCCAAACACCAAGTTTGGCGCATGCCAAAGCTCGTGTTCGGAAAGCTGCCACGACAGCCTGGCCGGCACACTTTCCATGCCGGCATCCTTGAGCCGGCCTGCGAGCGCAGACCAGAACGCGCGCACGTCGGGCCGGAGCCATTCGAATCCGTACATCGTATAGGCTGCGACCGGGCCTTTGGCGGGCGCTTCGCCGGCGGCATTGGCGGCACTTTTAGCGGCCACCTTCCGCCCCCCCTTCCTCACCGGCTCTTCTGGCTGACTAACTTGTTTTTTCACGGTTTTCTTCTTGGCCATGGTCGCTCCTTCCGGCCGTTTCGCGGACTATAGCGCAAATCCGCGTTC
>JAYOXJ010000185.1:0-7370 GCA_038152725.1 Rhodospirillaceae bacterium | reverse complement strand
AAGTAAAGGAGAGCTATCGTGCCTCGTTCCGTATGGAAAGGACCGTTCGTCGACGGTTATCTGCTGAAGAAGGCAGAGGACGCTCGCGCTTCGGGCCGCAAGACGGTGATCAAGACGTGGTCGCGTCGCTCGACCATCCTGCCGCAGTTCGTCGGCCTGACTTTTGGCGTCTACAACGGCCAGAAGTTCATTCCGGTGCTGGTGAACGAAGACATGGTGGGTCACAAGCTCGGTGAATTCTCGCCGTCGCGCTCCTATCAGGGCCACGGCGCAGACAAGAAGGTCAAGAGGGTCTGATCATGGGCAAGAGTGCTGCCGAACGGCCTTATGCCGACAACGAAGCGATGGCTTTCGCCAAGCACCTGCGCACCAGTGCGCAGAAGCTGAACCTCGTAGCGGAGAGCATCCGCGGTCTGGACTGCGACAAGGCGCTCGCCGAGCTCGAGTTCTCGCGCCGCCGCATCTCGGGCGAGGTCAAGAAGCTCCTCGAGAGCGCGATCGCCAATGCCGAGAACAACCACCAACTGGACGTCGACCGGCTCTATGTGGCCGAAGCCACCGTCGGGCGCGCCATGGTCATGAAACGCTGGAGCCCACGTGCCCGTGGCCGCGTCGGCCGCATCCAGAAGCCGTTTTCGAACCTACGGGTCGTCGTGCGCGAGCGTGAGGAGAAGGAATAATGGGCCAGAAAGTCAATCCGATCGGTCTGCGCGTCGGTATCAACCGGACCTGGGACTCGCGTTGGTTCTCGTCCAATGAGTACGCCGACCTGCTGCACGAGGACCTGAAAATCCGCAAGTACCTCAAAAAGACCCTGTCGCAGGCTGGCATTTCCAAGGTGATCATCGAGCGCCCGGCGAAGAAGGCCCGCGTCACGATTCACACCGCCCGTCCGGGCGTGGTCATCGGCCGCAAGGGCACCGACATCGAGAAGCTGCGTCAGACGATTTCGACGATGACCGCTTCCGAAGTGCATCTCAACATCATCGAGGTGCGCAAACCGGAAATCGACGCCCAGCTGGTTGCCGAGAACATCGCCCAGCAGATCGAGCGCCGCGTCTCCATCCGCCGTGCCATGAAGCGCGCCGTGCAGTCGGCGATTCGCATGGGTGCCGAAGGCATCCGCATCAACTGCTCGGGTCGCCTCGGCGGCGCCGAAATCGCGCGCATGCAGTGGTATCGCGAAGGCCGGGTGCCGCTGCACACGCTGCGCGCCAACGTTGACTACGCGGAGTCGCCGGCCGTCACCACCTACGGCGTCTGCGGTGTCAAGGTCTGGATCTACAAAGGTGACATCCTCACCCACGATCCGATGGCCATGGACAAGCTCGCGCAAGAACAGCAGCCGCAGCGCTAACGCGGCTCCGGCGGATTACGCACAAGAGAGAACATCGACATGTTGCAACCCAAACGCACAAAGTTCCGCAAGGCGCACAAAGGCCGTATCCACGGCAAAGCCAAGGGCGGTACGACGCTCAACTTCGGCTCCTATGGGCTGAAGGCGGTTTCCCCGGAGCGTGTCACAGCGCGTCAGCTCGAAGCTGCCCGCCGTGCGATGACCCGTCACATGAAGCGCGCCGGCCGCGTCTGGATCCGCGTCTTCCCGGATGTTCCGGTGTCGCAGAAGCCGGCTGAAGTCCGCCAGGGCAAAGGCAAGGGCAGCCCGGAATTCTGGGTCGTCCGCATCAAACCGGGCCGCATCATGTTCGAAATGGACGGCGTGCCGATCGACGTCGCCAAGCGCGCCATGGAACTGGCCGCGGCGAAGCTGCCGATCAAAACCAAGTTCGTCACCCGCCTCGGCGAGGGAGAGTGATCCGATGAATGCCACCGATGTAAGAGCCAAGAGCGACGATGAGCTGAAAGACGCGCTCATCAACCTTCGCAAGGAAGCCTTCAATCTGCGCTTTCAGAAGGCGAGCGGGCAGTTGGAGAATACGGCGCGCGTGCGCCAGGTAAGGCGCGATATCGCGCGCATCAAGACGGTCCTGAGCGAGCGCACCGATGCGCCGGCAGCGTCCTAAACGGAGATAACGGAAAATGCCTAAGCGTGTTCTTCATGGTGTCGTGGTCAGCGACAAGCAAGACAAGACGGTCACCGTCCGGGTCGAGCGTCGCATCAAGCACCCTGTCTATCAGAAGGTCGTTCGGCGTTCGAAGAAGTACGCCGCGCATGATGAAAACAACACCTGCAAGATCGGTGACATGGTCAGCATTCGTGAATGCCGTCCGATTTCCAAGCGTAAGACTTGGGAAGTCATCAGCGACGGCGCGTGATCGGCAATATTCGTACTAAGAAGGATTTAAAAAGATGATCCAGGCCGAAACCAATCTCGACGTCGCCGACAATTCGGGTGCGCGCCGGGTGCAGTGCATCAAGGTGCTTGGCGGATCGAAGCGCAAATACGCCTCCGTTGGCGACGTCATCGTCGTCTCGGTGAAAGAGGCCATTCCGCGTGGTCGCGTAAAGAAGGGCGAAGTCCTGCAGGCTGTCGTCGTGCGCACCGCCAAGGACATCCACCGCAAGGATGGCACGTCCATTCGCTTCGACAGCAACGCCGCCGTTCTGATCAACAAGCAGGGTGAGCCGATCGGCACCCGTATCTTCGGCCCGGTGACGCGCGAACTGCGCGGCAAGCGCTACATGAAGATCATTTCCCTGGCGCCGGAGGTGCTGTGATGGGAACGAAGCTGAAGTTCAAGAAGGGCGACAAGGTGATTGTCCGCACCGGCCGCGACAAGGGGAAGACCGGCGAGATCCTCAAGGTCATGCCGGCCGCCAACCGCGCCATCGTGCAGGGTGTCAACCGCGTGAAGCGTCACACCCGCCCGACCCAGACCAATGCCGGTGGCATTGTCGAGAAGGAAGCGTCGATCGATATCTCGAATCTGGCGCATCTGGATCCCAAGGACGACCTGCCGACCAAAATCGGTTTCAAGGTTCTCGAAGACGGCCGCAAGGTACGATTTGCCAAGCGGTCCGGCGAAATCATCGATAGCTAAGGCGATTGAGATGGCACGTTTGCGTGAAGACTTCGAAAAACGAATCAAGGCGGCTCTGATGGAAGAGTTCAAATACTCTTCCGTCATGGAAGTGCCGCGGCTCGAGAAGATCGTCATCAACATGGGTGTTGGTGAAGCGTCGCAGGACCGCAAGAAGATCGAAGGCGCGGTGACCGATATGACCAAGATCTCGGGCCAGAAGCCGGTTATCACCCGGGCCAAGAAGGCCATCGCGACGTACAAGCTTCGCGAGAACATGATCGTCGGCTGCAAGGTGACTTTGCGTCGCGAACGGGCCTACGAATTTCTCGATCGCCTGGTCAACATCGCGCTGCCGCGCGTGCGTGACTTCCGCGGCATTTCCGGAAAGAGCTTCGACGGCAACGGCAACTATGCCATGGGCCTCAAGGAGCAGATTGTTTTCCCGGAAATCGACTACGACCAGGTCGACCAGGTCAGGGGCATGGACATCATCATCTGCACGTCGGCGAAATCCGACGCGGAGGCGAAGGCCCTGCTCAAGCATTTCAACATGCCGTTCATCAACTGACGGACGACGGAGACGGATTAATGGCTAAGAAAAGCGCCATCGAAAAGAACCAGAAACGTGAACGCCTGGCCAAGAAGTACGCGGCCAAGCGGGCGCGCCTGAAGGCTGCCGCCAAGGATGAGTCCTTGTCGCCCGAGGAACGTTTCAATGCGCGCCTCAAGCTGGCCGAATTGCCGCGCAATTCGGCTCCGGTACGCCAGCGCCTGCGGTGCGGCCTGACCGGCCGTCCGCGCGGCAACTATCGTAAATTCAAGCTCAGCCGGATTGCCGTGCGTGAGTTGGCCTCTGCCGGGCAGATTCCCGGCATGGTCAAGTCCAGTTGGTAAGGAGCGACCCGAATGTCGATGACAGATCCCCTCGGTGATATGCTGACGCGAATCCGCAATGGTCAGCGGGCTCGCAAGAACCTTATCTCCTCGCCGGCGTCGAAGCTTCGCAGCAACGTCCTCGACGTGCTAAAGCGCGAAGGCTACATCCGTGACTACGAGCAGCGCGAACTGCGCCCGGGCGTCTCCGAGATCGAGATCCAGCTCAAATACCACGAAGGTGAGCCGGTGATTCGTGAAATCGCGCGCGTGTCCAAGCCGGGCCGTCGCGTCTACACCAAGATCCAGGACCTGCAGCGCGTCTACAACGGCCTGGGTATCGCCATTCTGTCGACGCCGCGTGGCGTGCTGTCCGATACGGAAGCGCGCGACCAGAACGTCGGCGGCGAAGTGCTGTGCCAGGTCTTCTAATCAGGGTCGGCCGAGGAATAGGAACGTAATTATGTCGCGAGTCGGAAAATACCCGGTTGAGATCCCGAGCGGTGTGTCGGTCGAGGTCGACGGTGTCGTCGTGAAAGCCAAGGGCAAGCTCGGCGAGCTTTCCGCGCGGCTGACCGACGATGTGGAGATCACCACGAAGGACAACGTCGTGATCGTACAGCCGCGTCCCGAAGCCCCCGACGCCAAGAAGATGTGGGGCACGTCGCGCGCCATCATCAAGGGCTTGGTCGATGGTGTCAGCGAAGGCTTTCAGAAGAAGCTCGAGATCAACGGCGTCGGCTATCGCGCACAGGTCCAGGGCAAGGACCTGGTGTTGCAGCTCGGCTACAGCCACGACGTGAAGTACCCGATCCCGGCCGGCATCAAGATCGAATGCCCGGATCAGAACCATATCGAGATTTCCGGTGCCGACAAGCAGAAGGTCGGTCAGGTTGCCGCTGAGATTCGCGGATATCGTCCGCCCGAACCATATAAGGGTAAGGGTATCAAATACGCGGATGAGTTCATCCTGCGTAAGGAAGGCAAGAAGAAATAGCCATGGCAAACAGAGAAAACACCGCTCGGCGCAAGCAGCGCACGCGTATCGCCATCCGCCGCAATTCGGTCGGGCGGCCGAGACTCTCGGTTCACCGTTCGGGCAAGCATATCTATGCCCAGATCATCGACGACGCCGCGGGCGCGACGCTCGCTGCCGCTTCGACGGTCGAGAAGGACCTGCGCGCCAAGTTCAAAAGCGGTTCGAGCGTGCTCGCCGCCACAGAAATTGGAAAGCTGATCGCCGAGCGTGCGACCGCGAAAGGCGTCAAAGAAGTCGTGTTCGATCGTGGCGGTTTCCGCTACCACGGTCGCGTCAAAGCATTGGCCGAAGGCGCCCGTGAGGGCGGCCTGTCCTTCTAGGAGAACGATTAGATGTCAGAAACAACTGCACCGCGCGGTCCCCGGCGTGAACAAGGCAGCGGCCCCCGTGGCGGCCGTGGCGGCGGCGGCGGTCGCGGACGTGACCGCGAGCGCGAGCGCGAACGGGATCGTGACGAGGGTGACGAGCTGATCGACAAGCTCGTGCACATCAATCGTGTCGCCAAGGTGGTGAAGGGCGGCCGGCGGTTTTCGTTCGGTGCCCTGGTCGTGGTCGGTGACGGCCGTGGTCGCGTCGGCTACGGCACGGGTAAGGCCCGCGAAGTGCCGGAAGCGATCCGCAAGGCGACCGATGCGGCAAAGCGCAACATGGTTCGCATTCCGCTCCGCGAAGGCCGTACGCTGCACCACGACGTGAACGGCCGCTTCGGCGCCGGCAAGGTGGTCCTGCGCGCGGCGCCTCCGGGCACCGGCATCATCGCCGGCGGTCCGATGCGCGCGGTGTTCGAGACCATGGGCGTGCAGGACGTCGTCGCCAAGTCGATCGGCACCACCAACCCGCATAACATGGTGAAAGCCACGTTCGCGGCGCTGGCTGGTTGCACGTCGCCGCGCGGCGTTGCGTCCCGTCGTGGCAAGAAGGTCGGCGACATCGTTGCTCGTCGCGGCGAACAGGCCGCCGGATAATCCAGGAGAAGGTCCATGGCTGGCAAGAACAAGACCGTCAAAATCACCCAGATCGCGAGCCCGATCGGCCGTCCGGCCGATCAGCGTCAGACGCTGAAGGGCTTGGGGCTGAACAAGATGCATCGAACCCGCGAACTGGAAGATACGCCTGCCGTGCGCGGCATGATCGCCAAGGTCCATCATCTCGTCCGCGTCGAGGAGGCCGGCTGAAGCCGGTCTGCAAGCATAAGTAAAGTTGGGAACAGCAGACATGAAGCTGAACGAACTGCAAGATAACGAAGGTGCCGTCCGTCCGCGCAAGCGCGTCGGTCGCGGTATCGGTTCCGGCCGGGGCAAGACCTCGGGTGGCGGCCAGAAGGGTCAGAAGGCACGCAGCGGCGTCAGCCTGCTCGGCTTCGAAGGCGGCCAGATGCCGCTTTACCGCCGGTTGCCGAAACGCGGCTTCAAGAACCCGTTCACTTCGGAGTACGCCGAAGTCAACGTCGGGACCCTGCAGCGCGCCATCGACGACGGCAAGCTCGATGCGAAGGCCCCGGTCACAACCGATCTGCTGGTCGCCGCCGGCGTCGCCCGCAAGAGCCGCGACGGCGTCCGCCTGCTCGGTAAGGGCGAGTTGAAGGCGAAGCTCGACGTCCAGGTCGCCTCGGCGAGCAAGGGTGCGATGGCCGCGGTCGAGAAGGCCGGCGGCAGCGTCACGCTTCCCACGCCGAAGCCGAAGCCCGAGGGCAAGGGCAAGCGGCGCCACAAAATCTCCGCCGAGCGCAAGGCTGCGCGTGCCGCGGAAGCTGGCGACAGCGAAGAATAGTAACAGATACCTCGTGGGTGCGGACGCGCACCCGGTAGGTATCAACCGGAGTAGAACGGCAATATGGCATCCGCCGCCGAACAACTAGCCGCAAACATGAATTTCGGCGCCTTCTCCAAGGCGACGGAATTGAAGAAGCGTATTTGGTTCACGCTGGGCGCGTTGATCGTGTACCGGCTTGGCACCTTCATTCCGCTTCCCGGGATTGATGCGGCGGTACTCGCCGACATCTTCCGCCAGAACCAAGGCGGCATTCTCGGCATGTTCGACATGTTCGCCGGCGGTGCGCTTGGCCGTATGTCGATCTTCGCACTCAACATTATGCCTTACATTTCGGCCTCCATCATCATGCAGTTGATGAGCGCCGTATCGCCGCAACTCGAGGCGATCAAGAAGGAAGGCGAGAGCGGCCGTAAGAAAATTAACCAATATACCCGCTACCTGACGGTCGCCATTTGCGCGCTGCAGGCCTACGGCATCTCGGCCGGCATCGAGGGTATGTCGTCCAGCCAGGGTCCGGCCGTGGCGGACCCCGGCCTGTTCTTCCGCATGTCGGTGGTGATCACGCTGGTCGGCGGCACCATGTTCCTGATGTGGCTGGGCGAGCAGATCACCGCGCGCGGCGTCGGCAACGGCATTTCGCTGATCATCATGGCCGGTATCGTCGCCAACCTGCCGAGCGCTCTCGCCGGCACCTTGGAGT
>JAYOXJ010000184.1:0-7444 GCA_038152725.1 Rhodospirillaceae bacterium | reverse complement strand
GGCATGAAGAAGGCCAAGACAACCCGCTGTTCCTTTTGGACGAGGTGGACAAGATGGGCCACGACTGGCGCGGCGATCCTGCGTCGGCGCTGCTGGAAGTGCTCGATCCAGAGCAGAACAGCTCGTTCAACGACCATTACCTGGAGGTCGACTACGACCTTTCGGATGTCATGTTCCTGACTACGGCGAACACGCTTAACATGCCGGCGCCGTTGCTCGACCGCATGGAGATCATCCGGCTTTCCGGCTACACCGAAGACGAGAAGGTGGAAATCGCCAAGCGTCACCTGATTCCCAAGCAGATCGAAAAGCACGGGATCAAGAAGGGCGAGTGGGACATCTCCGACTCGGGCATTCGCGATGTGATCCGCTACTACACCAAGGAATCCGGTGTCCGTAACCTGGAGCGCGAGCTCGCCAATCTGGTGCGCAAGGCGGTCAAGGAAATCCTCATGAAGGAGAGCACCGAGGTCAAGGTGACCAAGCGCAACGTCGAGAAATACCTTGGCGTGAAACGCTTCCGCTTCGGCGAAATCGAACAGAATGACTTGGTCGGTGTCACCACCGGTTTGGCCTGGACCGAAGTCGGCGGCGAGTTGCTCAACATCGAGGCGGTGATGGTGCCCGGCAAGGGCAAGATGACCATCACCGGCAAGCTCGGCGACGTCATGACAGAATCGATCCAGGCGGCGAAGTCCTTCGTGCAGTCGCGCGCCATCGAGTTCGGCATCGAGCCGCCGCTATTCAACAAGCGCGACATTCACGTGCACGTGCCGGAAGGTGCGACGCCCAAGGACGGGCCCTCGGCCGGCGTTGCCATGGTGACGTCGATCGTTTCCGTGTTGACCGGCATTCCGGTCAACAAGGAAGTCGCCATGACCGGCGAAGTGACGCTGCGCGGACGCGTGCTGCCGATCGGTGGTCTCAAGGAGAAGCTCTTGGCCGCGCACCGTGGCGGCATCAAAACCGTGCTGATCCCAAAGGACAACGAGAAGGACCTGGCGGAGATCCCGGACAACGTCAAACGCGGCCTCGATATCGTACCGGTGACGGTGGTCGACGAAGTGCTGGAGCGCGCGCTCGTTACGCGGCTGACTCCGATCGAATGGGAAGAGGATGCCAAGGTCGATCTCCCGGCCGCCGCCGGCGAGGAAGATGCCGAGGGACTGGTCAAGCACTGAGCGATGGCTAGAAATTGAATTAAGGAAAGGCGGCATCGGTGGTGCCGCCTTTCTTTTTTGGGGCTCAAAGACGTCGCGAAAAACAGGAAATTGGGGCGTCGGCGGGCTGCGAATCGGTTTGGCCGATTCGTCGGTTTTCTGCGGTTTTCCGCGGCATCGGCAGGCCTTTTCAGGGCATTTTGGGCCCGGTCACCCAGCATATTTCTGCGGATTTATCTCTTGTTTCCCGTCACTTAGGCGGAAAAGCCCGGAATTCCGGCATTTTTGGGCACTGCGATGATTGACGGGTCAAAAATCCGGTAGCTAGACTTTGTGCTGTTACCGTTACTGGCAGGCCGGATTTTGTAGGCTGCCGCGGTAAGTTACCCATCAACCAAACATAGGGGGTTGTCCCGTGAATAAGAACGATCTCGTTGCTGCCGTTGCCGCCAGTGCGGGCCTTTCCAAGGCCGATGCCGCCAAAGCTGTGGACGGCGTTTTCGACTCCATCACCAAGGCGCTCAAGGGCGGTTCCGAAGTCCGGCTCGTTGGTTTCGGGACCTTCAGTGTCTCGAAGCGCGCCGCCACCACCGGGCGCAACCCGCGTACCGGTGCGACGATCCAGATCCCGGCTTCGAAACAGCCGAAGTTCAAGGCCGGCAAAGGTCTCAAGGCTGCCGTCAACTGACGACCGTCGAATATTTGCCTGCGCGAAAGCCGGCCTCCAAATGGATGGCCGGCTTTTTCGTTTTCGGAGTTCAACTGTGTCCGGCTACGGGTGCTTGAGTAATCTCCCGAGCCAAAGCATATTCGGGCGTGACCCAACGGTCAGCGACGGGCGGTTAGCTCAGCTGGGAGAGCGACTGGTTTACACCCAGTAGGTCGGCGGTTCGATCCCGTCACCGCCCACCATTTCCCGTTCGGGGTTTTTTCGTCGGTCGGGGCGACTTTGCTTGACAGCATTTCGACCGTACACTACATGATCGCACACCCGCGCCAAATGGTTCGGGACGCACCCGGAGGGGGTGTAGCTCAGTTGGTTAGAGCGCTGGCCTGTCACGCCAGAGGCCGCGGGTTCAAGTCCCGTCACTCCCGCCATTTTCACCGAACAATCCCAATGATCTAGATCAGTCCGTGACGAACCCGTCATGGCATTTTTTTGGGTGCGCAAAACCATTCGGAATAATGCCTTTGGTGTTGCCTACAGCAGTGAGGTAGGGCAGGCTACCGCCGAGGGGAAAGCATAGCCGGAAAGCAGTTCCGGTTGCGCAAAGCGGAGTTGGATTTTGCAGGCTCTACTCGCCAGTTACCTGCCTATTTTGATCTTCCTGGGAATTGCCGTCGCGATCGCCGGCATTGCGGTCGGTGCATCGGTGATTATCGCGCCGCAACGTCCTGACGCGGAGAAGACTTCCGCCTACGAATGCGGCTTCGAAGCGTTCAGCGACGCGCGCCACAAGTTCGACGTCCGTTTCTACCTGGTCGCCATTCTGTTCATCATCTTCGATCTCGAGGTCGCGTTCCTATTCCCGTGGGCGATCAGCCTGGGCAAAATCGGCGCCTTCGGTTTCTGGTCGATGATGGTGTTCCTCGGCATCCTGACCATCGGTTTCATTTACGAATGGCGCAAAGGGGCTTTGGAATGGGAGTGACGACACTCGGAACCGAAGGCGCGCCGCTGCCGCCGGGCCCCGACCAGGATCTGGTTATGCGCCAGGTGACCGGCGAGTTGCAGGACAAGGGTTTCCTCATCTCCAACGTCGACAAGCTGGTGAACTGGGCGCGTACCGGTTCGCTCTGGCCGATGACTTTCGGCTTGGCCTGCTGCGCCGTCGAGATGATCCACGCATATTGCAGCCGCTATGACCTCGACCGATTCGGCGTGGTGCCACGGCCGAGCCCGCGCCAGTCCGATGTGATCATCGTCGCCGGTACGCTCACCAACAAGATGGCGCCGGCGTTCCGCAAGGTTTACGACCAGATGTCGGAGCCGCGCTACGTCATCTCCATGGGGTCCTGCGCCAATGGCGGAGGCTACTATCACTACTCCTATTCGGTGGTGCGCGGCTGTGACCGCGTGGTGCCGGTCGACGTCTACGTGCCGGGATGTCCGCCCACGGCGGAAGCCTTGGTCTACGGCGTTCTGCAACTGCAAAAGAAAATTCGACGGACCGGCACGCTTTGGCGCTGACGCCAGGGACGAACGGTACCGGAACGACTGGGAACGCGAGCGGTTAGATGGACGAGGCGCTTAAGGAACTTACGGAGCACGTCGCAAGGCATCTCGGCGACAAGATGGTCGAGAGCGAGATCGTCGGCGGCGAGCTTTCGATCACCGTCAACCGCGACGACATCATCGCCGTGCTCAAATTCTTGCGCGACGACGTCAACTGCCAGTTCAAGTTGATGATGGACCTCTGCGGGGTCGACTACCCCGAGGAGGAAGAGCGCTTCTGCGTCGTCTACAACCTCCTGAGCCTTCCCCACAACCTGCGAATCCGCGTCAAACTCTGGACCGGCGAGGACGCGCCGGTGCCGAGCGTGTCGGAGGTCTACAGCGTCGCGAACTGGTTCGAGCGCGAGACCTGGGACATGTATGGCATCATGTTCTCCGGTCATCCCGACCTGCGCCGCATCCTGACCGACTACGGCTTCGAGGGGCATCCGCTGCGCAAGGATTTCCCGCTCACCGGCTACGTGGAAATTCGCTACGACGACGAGCAAAAGCGCGTTGTCTACGAGCCGGTCAAGCTGGTCCAGGATTTCCGCAGCTTCGACTTCCTGAGCCCATGGGAGGGCATGCCGCCCGTTCTGCCGGGTGACGAGAAGGCCAAGGCCGAAGGGGAGGGCTCCTGATGGCCCAGACCGAGATCAAGAACTTCAATCTCAACTTCGGCCCCCAGCATCCGGCCGCGCACGGTGTGCTGCGGATGGTGCTGGAGATGGACGGCGAGGTCATCGACCGTGCCGACCCGCATATCGGCCTGTTGCATCGCGGCACCGAAAAGCTGATCGAATACAAGACATACGTTCAGGCTGTGCCGTATTTCGACCGCCTCGACTATGTCGCGCCGCAGAACCAAGAGCACGCCTTCGTGCTGGCGACGGAAAAGCTGCTCAATCTCGAAATCCCGAAGCGCGCGCAATATCTCCGCGTGCTGTTTTGCGAGATCGGCCGCATCCTCAACCACCTGCTCAACATCACCTCCTATGCCATGGACGTCGGCGCGATGACGCCGATGCTGTGGGGCTTCGAGGAGCGCGAGCGGCTGATGGAGTTCTGCGAGCGCGTCTCGGGTGCGCGCCTGCACATGGCCTATTTCCGTCCGGGCGGCGTCGCCTACGACATGCCGGCAGGGCTAGCTGAGGAAATCAAAGAGTGGGCCGAGCACTTCGTCACCATTATCGACGATCTCGAGACCTTGCTGACCGAGAATCGCATCTTCAAGCAGCGCACCGTCGATATCGGAGTCATTACCGCCGAACAGTGCTACGACTGGGGCTTCAGCGGCCCCAACATCCGAGCTTCCGGCATACCTTGGGATTTGCGCAAGGCGCAGCCCTACGATGCCTACGCCGAGATGGACTTCGACATCCCAATAGGTAAGCACGGCGACTGCTACGACCGCTATCTGGTGCGCATGCTGGAAATGCGCGAAAGCCTGAAGATCATCAATCAGGCCATCGACAATATGCCGGACGGCCCGTGCAAGGCCGAAAACAACAAGGTGACGCCGCCGCCGCGCGCCGCCATGAAGCAGTCGATGGAAGCGCTGATCCATCACTTCAAACTGTTCACCGAAGGCGTGCGAGTGCCCGCCGGCGAGACCTACACGGCCGTTGAGGCGCCGAAGGGTGAATTCGCCGTCTATCTGGTTTCCGACGGCACCAACAAGCCTTATCGCTGCAAGATCAGGGCGCCCGGCTTCGCGCACCTGCAAGCCATGGATTTTCTGTCGAAGGGTCACATGCTGGCTGACGTCGTCGCCAACATCGGCTCCATCGACATCGTGTTTGGCGAGATCGACCGATGAGCGACATGACGGCAACCGGCGAAAACTTCCAGTTCACGCCCGAAACCGAGGCGAAGGCCGAGAAGGTCCTGGCGCGCTATCCCGACGGCTGGAAGGCCAGCGCGGTGATGCCATTGCTCGACCTGGCGCAGCGTCAGAACGGTGGCTGGCTGACCCAGGCGGCTATGGACTACGTGGCCGAGCTTCTCGCGATGCCGAAGATTCGGGTCTACGAGGTCGCCACGTTCTACACCATGTACAACTTGAAGCCGATCGGTAAGCACCACGTCGAAGTCTGCACCAACTTGCCTTGCTGGCTGCGCGGCTCCGACGAGATCGTCGGCGCCTGTAAGAAGTTCCTCGGCATCAACATCGGCGAGACCACCGAGGACGGCATGTTCACGCTGAGCCAGGCGGAATGCCTGGGCGCCTGCGTCAACGCGCCGATGATGCAGATCGGTGACGACTACTACGAAGATCTGGACGCAGAATCAACCATGGCCGTCCTGACCGAACTGAAGGCCGGTAAGACGCCAAAAACCGGATCGCAGTCCGGCCGCTATACCTGCGAACCTGCGACGGGCCTGACATCGCTCGATCATCAAAAAGACCTGTTGAAGGCCGCGCTCGGCGGCGGAGGCGACGACTGATGCTGAAGGACCAGGACCGAATCTTCACCAATCTTTACGGCCTCGAGGACCCGTTCCTGGCGGGCGCCAAGAAGCGCGGCGACTGGGACGGTACCACGCAGCTCCTCGAACTCGGTCGCGAAAAGATCATCGCATCGGTAAAGGACTCAGGCCTCCGCGGACGCGGTGGCGCGGGTTTCTCCACCGGCATGAAATGGTCGTTCATGCCCAAGGAAGTGGGTGAACGGCCGCACTACCTAGTGATCAACGCCGACGAAGGGGAGCCCGGTACCTGCAAGGACCGTGAGATCATGCGCCACGATCCGATGAAGCTGATCGAGGGCGCGTTGATCGCGTCCTTCGCCATCGGTGCGCATGCGGCATATTGCTACGTACGCGGCGAGTTCTATCGCGAGACCGAGAACCTGCAGCGCGCCGTCGACGAATGCTACGAGGCCGGCCTGATCGGCGACAATGCCTGCGGGTCCGGCTACAAGTTCGATTTCTATATCCATCGCGGGATGGGCGCCTACATCTGCGGCGAGGAATCGGCGCTGATCGAAAGCCTCGAGGGCAAGAAGGGTCAGCCCCGTCTGAAGCCGCCGTTTCCAGCCAACGTCGGCCTCTATGGCTGTCCGACCACGGTGAACAACGTCGAATCGATTGCCGTCGTGCCGGAAATCCTGCGCCGCGGCCACGAGTGGTTCGCCGGCCTCGGCAAGCCCAACAACACCGGCACAAAGCTCTTCATCATCTCCGGCCACGTCAACGCGCCCTGCGCGGTCGAGGAGGAGATGGGCATTCCGCTGAAGGAACTGATCGACAAGCACTGCGGTGGCGTCATCGGCGGCTGGGATAACCTGAAGGCGATCATTCCGGGCGGCGCCTCCGTGCCGCTGCTCACCAAGGAGCAGTGCGAGACCGTGACCATGGACTTCGATGCGCTGCGCGGTCTCAAGTCGGGCCTCGGCACTGCCGCGGTCATGGTGATGAACAAGTCGACCGACGTGATCCGCGCCATTACCCGGCTTTCGGCCTTCTACAAACACGAGAGCTGCGGCCAGTGCACGCCCTGCCGGGAAGGCACGGGCTGGATGTGGCGCATGATGGAGCGCATCTGCGCTGGCGACGCCACCAGCGCCGAAATCGACATGCTGGAAGAGGTCACCCGCCAGGTCGAGGGCCACACCATCTGCGCGCTCGGCGATGCGGCCGCATGGCCGATCCAGGGTTTGATCCGTGCCTTCCGGCCGGAAATGGAAGCGCGTCTCAAGGGTGGCAGTGCCGCCTCGCAAGCCGCGTGAGGACGTCACCATGGTAAAGATGACCATCGACGGAAACGAACACGAGATCGACGCCGGCTTGACCGTTCTGCAGGCCTGCGAGCAGATCGGTATCGAAATCCCACGTTTCTGCTACCACGAGCGCCTCTCGATCGCCGGCAACTGCCGCATGTGTCTGGTCGAAATGGAACGCTCGCCCAAGCCGATCGCGTCCTGCGCCATGCCGGTCGCCGAAGGCATGATCATCCGCACCAACACGCCGGCCGTGCAGAAGATGCGCAAGGGCGTGATGGAATTCCTGCTCATCAACCATCCGCTCGACTGCCCGATCTGCGACCAGGGCGGCGAGTGCGACCTGC
>JAYOXJ010000183.1:0-7470 GCA_038152725.1 Rhodospirillaceae bacterium | reverse complement strand
ACTCGGTGTTCGTCTCGGCGACGCCGGGCCCCTGGGAGATGGAGCGCACCGGCGGTGCCTTCGTCGAACAGGTGGTGCGCCCGACCGGGCTGATCGATCCGGTCTGCATCGTGCGACCGGTCGAAACCCAGGTCGACGATCTGCTGGGCGAAGTGCGGCGCGTCGCGGCCGCCGGCATGCGAACCTTGGTCACCACGCTGACTAAGCGCATGGCCGAGGACCTGACCGAATATCTGCACGAGCACGGCGTGCGCGTGCGCTACATGCATTCCGACATCGAGACGCTGGAGCGGATCGAAATCATCCGCGATCTCCGTCTCGGCGCCTTCGACGTGCTGGTCGGCATCAACCTGTTGCGCGAGGGATTGGATATTCCCGAATGTGGTCTCGTCGCCATCCTTGACGCCGACAAGGAAGGTTTCCTGCGTTCGAAGACGTCGCTGGTGCAGACCATCGGCCGGGCGGCGCGCAACATCGACGGACGCGTCATTCTCTACGCCGACAAGATGACCGACAGCCTGGAATACGCCATCGGCGAAACCAACCGCCGGCGCGAAAAGCAGACCGCCTACAACATCGAGCACGGAATCACGCCGGAAAGTGTCAAGAAGGGCATCTCGGATGCCATCGAGAGCGTCTACGAGCACGATTACATGACGGTCGATACCGGTGCCATCGGCGAGACCCAGCTTGTCGGTCACAACATTCAGGCGGTGATCACGGAACTGAACGAGCGCATGAAGGCAGCCGCCGCCGATCTGGAATTCGAGGAGGCGGCCCGGCTCAGGGACGAAATCCGGCGCCTGGAAGCGACCGAGCTCGGTCTCACGCGACCGGGTGTGTCGAAAAAGGCGCGCTGGGAGCCCAAGGGCAAGCAGAAGAAAAAGAAGCGCGGGCGGTGAGGCGCTTGATTGCCGCCGTCAAAGACGAGTAACGTCCTCTAAGGATTAACTTTCTTCGGTGGGGGCACCATGAACATCCTGCGCATCATCATCGCCATTTTTCTGCTGTCCGTGGCGGCCTTCCTGACCGTCGGTCTCGCGCTGCACTTCTGGATCAATCTGGTTCTGACGCTCTGCTTCTTCGTGCCGGGTATGATCCATGCGCTGTGGCTGGTGGTGCGGAACAAAGCACCCGTCGTCTAGCATCGCCATGCCCAAGGCCGCCGTCATCCACGAGAAGGGCGGGCCGGAGAATTTCCGCTTCGAGGAGATTTCGGTCGGCGATCCGGGGCCGGGCGAAGTCAGGCTCAGGCACACCGCCATTGGCGTCAACTACGCCGACACCTATCATCGCGGCGGTGTGCCGCACCCTTGGCCGGTGGGCGATCCTCCCGTTGTCGTTGGCTTCGAGGCAACCGGTGAAGTGATGAGTGTCGGGCCCCGGGTCGAGGGTTTCCGAGCCGGCGACAAGGTGGTCTACGGCCTGCCGCCGCTCGGTGCCTACGCCGAGGAGCGCCTTTATCCGACCGACACCTTGCTGCATATGCCCGACGGCATCGATCCCGTGGGTCTAGCCGGCATCTTCATGAAGGGCGTCACCGCCTACTATCTGCTGCACAAGACCTATGCCGTCCGTCCCGGCGACTGGGTGCTGGTGCACGCCGCGGCGGGCGGCATGGGCCACGTGCTGGTACCTGGGCCAAGCACCTCGGCGCCAACGTCATCGGCGCCGTCGGGTCGGAGGCCAAGGCGGAAATCGCGCGCCGCCTCGGCTGCGACCACGTTATCGACTACACCAGCGGCGATTTCGCCGCCGAGTGCCGCGCCGTCAGCTGCGGCGAAGGCGTGCACGTCGTCTATGAGGCGATCGGCAAGGCGACGATGAAACAATCCTTAGACAGCCTGAGGCCGCTCGGCATGTGTGCGGCATACGGCCATGCATCGGGTCCGCCCGACCCTGTCGACATCATCACCGACTTGGGGGCGCGCGGGTCGCTGTTCATCACCCGGCCGGCGGTAATGCATTACCTCGCCACCCGTGCCGCGCTGGAAGAGGCGGCTGCCGCCTTGTTCGAGGTGCTAAAGGCCGGTGTCGTCGAGAGCACCGTCAACCACACCTATCCGCTAAGCGAAGCGGCATCGGCGCACCGGGCGATCCACGAACGCCGCACCACCGGCTCGACGGTGCTGATTCCCTGATCTGGCGGACTTAGGTCCTGACCGTCATGCCGTCGGCCAGCGAGCGCCGGTAGGCGCGGATCGCAGGAACGATCCCAGCGAGTGCGCCCGCCAGTACGACGATGCCTAGAATAGCCAATTCCCGGAGGCTGGGCGCGGCGATTTCCAGATAAAGACCGTAGTGCAGATCGACGATGGGGCGAACGGCGGCGAGCACCACGTAGAGCAGCGCCAATCCAAGTCCGGCGCCGACGGCGGACAGGAACGTAGCCTCGGCGACGAGCAATGCGATAATGTAGTTTGGCCGGGCGCCGACGGATCGCAACACAGCCATCTCTCGCCGACGCTCGTTGAGGCCGGCCATCAACATGGTCAGCATGCCGAGCGTGGCAGCGACGACGACGAAGCCTGAAATGGCGGCGAGCGCCGCCTCGGCCGTGCCCATCAGGTCCCAAAGTTCCTGCAGTGTGACGCCGGGGAGTGCGGCGAGCAGGGGTTCGTGGGCGTATTCGTTGATGCGGCGCTGTGTGGCGAACACGGCGAAGCGCGATTTCATGCCGATCAGGAAGGCGGTGACGGTCCGCGGCGTGAGCGGCATATTGCGCACGGCATCGGCCGAGACGGTCATGCCTGGTACCCGGCTACCACCCTTCCAGTCGACGTGTATGGCCTCGATCGCCTCCAGGCTGACATGCAGCGTGCGATCGACCGGCGTTCCGGTCTTGGCCAAGATACCGGCAACGCGGAAGGGTTTGTTTTCATGCTTGGAAAACCCGGCCGCGCCGATGCCATGGCTGACGACGATCGATTGGCCGAGCCCGTATCCGAGTGCCTGGGCGACGTCAGCGCCGATGACGACGTCGAACAGATCCGTGAAAGGTTTGCCGGCACTTAAGGCGAGCTTGCGGCCCCGGCCGTAACGATAGTGCTCGAAATAGTCCAGGTTGGTGCCGAGCACGCGGTAACCCTTGTGCGAGTCGCCGAGCGAGATCGGCACGGTCCAGGCGACGTCGGGCCAGGCGGCAATGTCGCGGTAGGTGCGCCAGGAGATGTTGCTGGTGGCGTTGCCGATGCGGAACACGGAATAGAGCAGAAGCTGGATGGCGCCGCTGCGCGCGCCGACCACCAGGTCGGTATTGGAAATGGTGTTGGCGAAACTGGCCTTGGCGTCATGACGCACGCGCTCGACGCCGAGCACCAGCATGACGCTGACGGCGAGTGCAGCGACGGTGAGCCCGGCGGTGATGCGGCGGTTGGCGAGGCTTTTGACGGCGAGCGTGGCGACGGTCATGTTTAGCATGGTATCGGTATCGCCGACCGGTTGAGTTCACCCAGCGACAGTGTGCGGTCGAAGCCACTTTCGAGGCGCCGGTCATGGCTGACGAACACCAGCGTGGCGCCACTTTCGGCGATTTCATCGAACATCAGCTTGAGGAACGCCTGCTGACTGTCGGCATCGAGCGCCGATGTCGGCTCGTCGGCGACCACGATGGCAGGCTGTCCGATCAAGGCCCTCGCCGCGGCGACACGTTGCTGTTGGCCGACGCTGAGTTCGGTAACCGGCCGGCCGGCCATTGCGGGGGCTTCCAGCCCCATGCGGCCGAGCAGGCGCAGCGCTTCGCTGGCGGGCTCGCCGTCACGGCTGGCCATACGGCGTCGGCGTTCGGAGAACCGGCACGGCAGCAACACGTTTTCGATCACCGTGAGATAGGGGACCAAATTGAACATCTGGAAGATGAAACCGATGTTGTCGGCCCGAAAGCGGTCGCGGTCGGTCCCGGATAGGCCGGAAACGGTTTCGCCCAAGACTCGCACCTCGCCGCCTTCCGGTGTCACGATGCCGCCCAAGAGATTGAGCAGCGTCGATTTTCCGCTGCCGCTCGGGCCGGCGACGAATACCCGCTCGCCGGCCTCGATCGACATGTCCGCGATGTCGAGCGCCCAATTGCTGCGGCGGTTCCAGCGGAAACGAACTTGGGAGAGCGAGATTGCGGACTGGGTCATCGGGTTGAGCGAGACGATATCAGAAGTTGAAGCGGTGGTTTTGCGGGGTCAGCGTAGCCGCACTCTGCCCGCGTGGCGAGATGGCTTGAACGACCAGTTTCTGGGCCGCCGGGAATTGAACGAAGACCTGGACGTCCAAAGGCGAAGCGGCGGTGGGATTTGCGCAGCGGAAGTGGTAGTGGGCGTGGAATTCACTGTGCCCACGCTCGATTTCATGCTTGTGCTCGCCCGCCTTTTCTTCGTGCTTGTGTTGTGCGGTCTTCTCCTTGGGTCCGCCTTTCTCGCCGCCATGAACCTCGACTTCGGCTTCCTTTAGGGTGCAACCGGCGGCGACGGGAAAACGGAACAGGCGCGCGCCGGCTTTAAGTTTCTTTACGGCGGCTTCCACGGCCTTTCGGTCCTCTGCGGTTTCCGCCGGATGTTCGAAGCCGACGATGTCGACACCTGGAACCTCCAGTTCGATCTCCACCTCGTCCTTCTCTTGGGCAAGGTTGAGTTTTCCGGCACCGTGTTCATGCGCGCCGTGCTGGCGTTCCGCTGCCGTCGTGGCCAATGGGACGACGAGCCCGATCAGGGCGATGATGGTCAGGTTTTTCATTGGTTTTCCATTTGAATGAGATGGGGATGGATTAAAAGAGATGTTATAATATAACAATTTTTATGGACCGCAACAGGGAATTCTTATGCTTCAAAATCGAAGTCCGTCATTCCCGGTAGGGTTCGACCTTGATGCCTTCCAGCGTGTAGCCGGAAGAAAAGGTACCGGCACCGTCGACGTAGTTCAGCGATTGCTGGACACGTTCGGTCTTCAGCCGGCCGGTGACCCAGATCGGATCGAACAAACCCTTGGCCTGATAGGATTGCCGCAACCGGACCAGCACCATCTGATTGATCGGCGGTGGCGGGACATGGATACAGGCACCCAAGTAGGGCACCAGCAGGAAGTTGGAAACGGCCGTTCCATCCGTATCGAACGGCAGGGCGTAGCCCGGCAAACGCACGAATTGGCCGTTTAAGTCGCCGACGACTTCTTCGTTACGCTTTTCGAACTCGACCATGACTTTCTCGTAACGCAGAAGCAGGTCCTCGACATCGAGCCCTTCCTTCTTGAGCTTAAAGGTCAATTCCACGTTGTCCTCGTAACGGGGATCAACCTGGGAGATCTCGCCCTTCGCAATCCTTGCGCGGATGGCGGCGAGCATGTCGATCTCTTCCCGCTGGCTGGGCTTGAGGCCGATCAGCGGGTCTTCGAGAGGCGGTGCTTTCGGAATGAGGTCGTCCCACGTGATTGTGCGTGGCCCTTCACCAGCAGTGGGTGGGCTCCAGTTGAGGGGCGCCTTAGTCTCTGCCCCAGCGGAACCGGTGGGCGAAAGCACCAAAAACAGAGCTAAAAAGACGAAAGTTTTCATCGTGATCAGACCCGGCGATGAGGCAATACGGCCACAACTAGACGTTATAATATAACAAGACAGTGCGTTTGCAATGCCGGTTCGTGTCGGCTCAAAAATCCCAGCCGGTGGGTCAGCCGCCCATAAGATCGGGGCCGATGACCCAAGCGACGGTCCAGCCGCCGCCGTTGTCGCCGCGTTCCAGGCAGGCGACAGTGCCGGGCTGGAAGTGCACCACGCTCTCGTCTTCGTTTCCGGTGACCAACCGCGCCACCAGTTTGCCGACCAACGGCAGGTGGCTCACCACCATGGTGTCCTCGGTCCATTGACCTGCGGCACGGAACACGGGTTCGGTCGGGTTACCCGGCTTGAGGCCGTCCAAGGCTTCCTCCACCAGGCGTCCGGGCCCCAGCGTCTCGGCGTAGATCAGCGCTGTCTGCGCCGCGCGGGTCTTGCCGGAATGGATGATGCGGCTGATGGCGGGGCGTGTACGCGCCAGGAACGACGCCATGCGCGCAACGTCGCGCCGGCCGGTATCGCTCAAGGGACAATCCGGGTTCTCGTCCTTCGGCACCGCTAGGCCGTGTCGTACGATATAGAGATGCATGGCTGCAGCTTAGCTCAAAAATCAGCCGAGGTGGCGGAAATCGGCCGGCGTCAGCAGGTAGCGGCCGAACCCCGTGATGCCGCGGTGATTGTCCTCGATCTTGACCATGCCAAGGGATTTCAGAACCCGCACGGAATGCTCGTTGCCGTCCATGGCGATGGCATGGATAAGCTTGAGGCCGAGCGTGCCGAAGGCCTCGGCGGCGCTGGCTCTTGCAGCCTCGCCGGAAAGACCTTGGCCCCACAATGACCGGGCCAGCATGTAGCGGATGGTGTAACCGCCGGCGGTCTCGCGATACCACAAGCCGCACTCGCCGATCATCGCGTCGTCGCCATCCCTGAGGGTGATGGCGCGCATGCCGAAACCATCCTTGGCGAAGGCGGCGCGATAGTCGACGAAAAGCTCGTCGGCCTGGCTGACATCGAGCGCACCCCGGTGCATGCGCGCGGTCATGGCGGCGTCGCCATGGAGATGGCGAAAGGTCGCGCGGTCGTCTTCCTTGAAGGGCCTGAGGAGGAGCCGTTCGGTGACGATGGTTTGGGTCTTTGGGGTGTTCGACTGGGTCATGGTATCGATTCCAAATAAAAAACGCGGCGTTTTTGAGACGCCGCGTTCAAAAACCTGAAGAGAAGGTCAGGTCAGGACGATACGGCAGCCACCATGGCTTCCGCGATTCGTCGTTCACCCTCGTCGTCGCCCTCGCTGGCGGACTTAAGCCGCGCTTCGGCCTTGGCCTTGTCGATATCGGAGACCGGCATGGCTTCCTCAGCCAGCACGGTGCAGCGTTCCGGCGAGATTTCGCAGAAACCGCCGGCGACGAAGATGCGCGTGCCGACCTTGCCACCCTCGTGGATGTCGATGACGCCGGGGCGGACCTCGGCGATCAGCGCCGAATGGCCCGGGAGCACACCGAGGTCACCCTCGGCGCCCGGCACGACGACCATCTCGACCGGCTGCGACGTGACCAGACGCTGCGGCGAGACCAGTTCGAATTCGACCGTGTCGGCCATGGATTGCTCCCGTTCCTAAAAGTTGCCGGCGCCGCTCAGGCGGCTTCGGCGGCCAGGCGTTTGGCCTTCTCGAGCACTTCGTCGATGGTGCCGACCATGTAGAAGGCGGCTTCCGGAATGTGGTCGTATTCGCCTTCGACGATGCCCTTGAAGCCCTTGATGGTGTCTTCCAGGTTGACGAAGACGCCCGGCGAACCGGTGAACACTTCGGCGACGTGGAACGGTTGCGACAGGAAGCGCTGGATCTTGCGCGCGCGGGACACAGTCAGCTTGTCCTCTTCGGAAAGCTCGTCCATGCCCAGAATGGCGATGATGTCCTGCAGCGACTTGTAGGTCTGCAG
>JAYOXJ010000182.1:4239-7539 GCA_038152725.1 Rhodospirillaceae bacterium | reverse complement strand
GGGAACATCCAAAAACGTGGGATCGAACATACCCGGAACGGCACCGAAGCGCCATCCGGTAGCCTATGGTCGCCGATATGACCCAATCCCGCAACCATAGATCATACACGCCTTCGTGAGCCCAGTTTCCGGGCCCGCTTTTGGGCCGATCCGAGCGCTCCGGCGAGGCCGTTAACGATTGGCCTGGGGCACCGATCGGCGTATGATGCCGCCATGAGCGACGACAACCGCGACGACATGCCGTTCCTGCGCCGGCTCGGCCTCCTGCCTGAGCCCGGCGCCGAGATCAGGGCCGATGCGGGCCGCCGCCCCGGTAACGGCACTGGTAACGGCGTCGGCAATGGCGCTACTCGGCCGCCTGAGACCGCTTGGCCCGCCGCCGCCCGCCCGGCACCTTCGATAGCGCCGCAGCCGGCGCCGCAGCCGGCACCGCAGCCGACGTCCCAGCCAGTCCAGCGGCCGATGGCAACGCCCGTGTTCCGCCCGGCCCAGCCGGCCGGCGAAGGCTTCGCCGGCGGCGTTGGCGAACCGGCCGGCATGGGCGACCTCGCCGATCATTTCCTCGGCTGCGCCAAACTCGGCCGCTATCTCACCGTCGCAGACAACAGCCGCTTCATCATCACCGACGACTTCCGCACCTCGCCGGTTATACCGTCGGCGTCGGCCATGGCGGCGATCTTCTCCAAGGACTACCTTGTCGCCCAGGCGGCGCTGCTGCCGCTCTCCGAGCGCGCCCAGCGCGCCTCGGTGCGCCAGCGCGACAAGCTCGAGCGGCTGTTCGAACTGATCGAGGAGCAGACACTATCCGACCAGGTCCGCAACTCGGCCCAGTCGATCCGCGCGCATCACTTCCGCGCCGTCGAGATCCGGGCGCTGGAAGCCGAGCTCGGCGAGCGCATGAGCCCGGCCAGGCTGCGCTACCGCCAGTTCCTCGACATCGTCAAGAAACTGATGGACCGCAAGATCACCGCCGGCCCGTTCGTCGATGAATTCCGCGGCTTCACCCAGGAAGTCGCAGGCCGGCTTGACTTCGGCATTTATTCGTTCTGCCTCGACCGCCTGTTCGGCTCGGTGCGCGTGCCGGTCAAGGTCAAGAAGCTCCTGGTCCTCGAACTGATCAAGTATCCGCCGCTGGTGCGCCGCGAACTGCTTTCGAACGTGCTCGTCTTCCCCGGCCAGACGCGCGAACTGATCGACTTCGTGCGCTACATGGTGTCGACCGAACTCGGCCAGAGCGTCGCCATCGAAATCGAGCTCCTGGAAGCGTTCAAGCAGCACCGCTTGTCGATGCAGGACATCGAAGCGTCGCTGGCGCGAGCGAGTGCTTAAACCCACAAGTTCGCGCGCCAGCGCCTGACCCTGTTAGATCAAGACAACTCGGCAATGGCCTCGTTCTGCGCGGCGCGGAACGCCTTCAGGCGCGCGTGAATGCCGTCGTCGGAAAGCGCCAGGATGGCGGCGGCGAGGAGAGCCGCGTTCTTCGCGCCGGCCTTGCCGATGGCCAGCGTGCCGACCGGGATGCCGCCCGGCATCTGCGCCATCGAGAGCAGGCTGTCGATGCCGCCCATGACACGGGTCTCCATGGGAACGCCCAGCACGGGCAACTGGCTGACCGCGGCGACCACGCCGGGCAGCGCGGCGGCCATGCCGGCGGCGGCGATGATGACCTTCATGCCGCGCGCTTCGGCGCCGCTCGCCCATTCGTGGACGTGGGCCGGATTGCGGTGCGCGGACAGCGCCTTCGCCTCGCAGCTGATGCCGAGTTCCTTCAACGTGTCGGCGGCATTCTTCATGGTTTCCCAGTCGGACTTGGATCCCATGACGATCCCTACCAGCGGCGCCTTGTCAGTCATGTTTCTTCGCTCCCGTATGCAGAATTGGTCTCGTGGAAAACAGTCTATTTAGGGATTGGGCCAAGCCAGTGCAAGGGACTGTTAACCATATTTATGCTATGCTTCAAATCGACCATCCGGTGATCTACGCCCGCGTCAACGCGAGGGGGAACAGCCATGGACGTCAACAAGGCCGAAGCCATCGCGCCCGCGCTCGACGCGATCAACCGCCATGCGCCCGAACAGCGCAACGACGGCGCGCCGGGCGGCGGCAAGCACGACGAGCCGGCCGAGCACGGCTGGAGCGACGACGACGCCGTCGACGTGCACGGGCTGCCGACCGACCAACACTCGCCCCAGGCGCAACGCCTGATCGACGCGCTCACCCAGCAGATCGAACCGATGCGCCGCGATCTCGAACAGGCACACGCGCGCGAAGCGCAACTGAAGCAGCTGGCGACCATCGATCCGGTGCTGGAACTGCCCAACCGCCGCGAATTCGCCCGCGAGCTGCAACACGTCATCGACCACATGGCCGGGCTGACCCCGCCGCCGGTGCTGCTCCTGGTCCACGTCGCCGACGCCGGCCGGCTGCGCCGCCGCTTCGGCCTCGCCGCCGCCGACGCGGCAATGCGCCACGCCGCGCGGCTGATCGGCCAGGCGATGCATCCGACCGATACGCTCGGCCGGGTCGGGGCCTTCGACCTCGGCGTCGTCATGCTCAACGGCGACGGCGAAAACTTAGCACTCAGGACCGAAGGCGTGCGCCGCCGCTTCGCCGCCGAACCGATGACGCTGCCCGGCGGCGAGGCCGCGCTCGCGGTCCTGATCGGCAGCGCCGTACTCAGGCCCGGCCAATCCGCCGACGCCGCCATCGACGCCGCGGACCGCGCGCTGCTCGCGCTCAAGCAATAATGTCCGGCACCAGCATGGCCTCCATGCGGGTAATGAAGTCCTTCAACTGAAGCTTCCGTTTCTTCAAGCGCTGCAACTGCAACTGGTCGTGCAGCGGTGTGCCGGTGAGCCGTTCGATGACCTCGTCGAGGTCTCGGTGTTCGGTCCGGAGCTCGATGATGCGGCGCTCGATTTCGTTCCGTTGTTCTTCTTCCATCCCATCGTCCCCGGTGGCCGGTCATTTTACCAGATATCGCGTGCGGGCTCTAGGAAATGCGCAAATCGGCGGCGATTTGCGGTGCCGCGCGGGTGGATTCCAAGGCCGATTCTTGCTATCATTGGGGTCTAACCAAAAGTGGAGGACTCCAAGCCATGAGCTTGCATGAACGGATCGATGCCCTGCGTCAGCGTCATCAGGAACTGGAAACGCAACTCGAACAAGCGGCCAGCCATTTTGTCGACGACATCGAGGTCCACGATCTGAAAAAGCAAAAGCTCGCGATCAAGGACGAGATCGCCGATCTGGAAGCTCGACTGTAGGCGCCAACCCTTCTCGGCGCGCCAGTCCGAGGTC
>JAYOXJ010000182.1:0-4139 GCA_038152725.1 Rhodospirillaceae bacterium | reverse complement strand
GATCTGGAAGCTCGACTGTAGGCGCCAACCCTTCTCGGCGCGCCAGTCCGAGGTCCCATAGCGGGCCCGCCAGGGCCCCGAAATCCCCGAGAGGGAATGCGTACGCTGACATGGTCAGCGCGTGGCGGGGAGTTTCATATATCTTTTTCGCCACCGCATTCACTCCGTTCCGTCACGCCCGGACAGTCTCCGCGCACTTAACTTTGCCGTCATTTCCGTTCTACGTCGTCACGCCCGGACAGTCTCCGCGCAATTACTTTCCCGTCATTTCCGTTCTGCGTCGTCATGCCCGGACTTGATCCGGGCATCCACGTCTTTGTCCGCTGTCTCCGATGTCGTGGATGGCCGGGTCGCGCCCGGCCATGACGATATCGGTTTGCTTGTTCCGCCGTCACCAGCCCGCCTGCCGACAGGCCCGGCGATAACAGCGATGGCGCTCACTCTCCGACCAGTTCGGCGCGCAGTTTGAACTTCTGGATCTTTCCCGTAGAGGTCTTCGGCAGTTCGCAGAAGATGACGTCCTTGGGGCACTTGTAGTGCGCCAGGTTGTCGCGGCAGAACTTGATGATCTCTTCGGCGCTCGGCGCCGGCACGCCCGACTTCAACTCGACGAAGGCGCATGGCGTTTCGCCCCACTTGTCGTCCGGCTTGGCGACCACGGCGGCCATCATCACGGCGGGGTGCTTCGATAGCGTGTCCTCGACCTCGATCGACGAGATGTTCTCGCCGCCCGAGATGATGATGTCCTTGGAGCGGTCCTTGAGCTTGATGTAGCCGTCCGGCTGCATGACGCCCAAATCGCCGGAATGGAACCAGCCGCCCTTGAGCGCGGCGTCGGTCGATTTCGGGTTCTTCAGGTACCCCTTCATCACGATGTTGCCGCGGAACATCACCTCGCCCATGGTCTCGCCGTCGCGCGGCACCGGCTGCATGGTCTCGGGGTCGATGACGTCGAGGCCCTCCAGCACGTGATAGGCGACGCCCTGGCGGCCCTTCTTTTGCGTCTGCTGGTCGATCGGCAGATCGTTCCACTCGGGATGCCAGGCGCACATCACCGCCGGCCCGTAGGTCTCGGTCAGCCCATAGACGTGGGTGACGTCGAAGCCCTGTTCCTGCATGCGCTGCAGTGTCGCCGCCGGCGGCGGCGCGGCGGCCGTCATGACGTAGACCTGGTGGTCGAAGTCACGGCGCTCGGACTCGCTTGCGTTGATGACGAAGTTCAAGACGATCGGCGCGCCGCAGAAGTGCGTCACCTTGTGCTCGGCGATGGCGGCATAGATGTTGGCGGCGTTGACGCGCCGGAGACAGACGTTGGTGCCGGCGATGGCGGCCAGCGTCCACGGAAAGCACCAGCCGTTGCAATGGAACATCGGCAGCGTCCAGAGGTAGGTGGCGTGATGGCCCATGTTCCAGCCGACCGCGTTGGAAAGCGCGTTCAAGTAGGCACCGCGATGGTGGTAGACGACGCCCTTCGGGTCGCCGGTCGTGCCCGACGTGTAGTTGAGCGAGATGGCGTTCCATTCGTCCGAGGGGAGCTTCGGCACCAGGTTGGCGTCGCCGGTGGCGATGAAGGCCTCGTAGTCGATCTTGCCGAAGCGTTCGCCGTCCGCGAAGTCGCCTTCGGAGTCGACAATATCGATGACGGTGATGTCGCGACCCAGCACTTCCAGGGCACCTTTCACCGCCGGCGCGAACTCGGTGTCGGTGATCAATACGCGCGCCTCGCCGTGATTGAGACAGAAGGCCAGCGCCGCGGCATCGAGGCGCACGTTCAGCGTATTCACCACCGCGCCGATCATCGCCGGGCCGAAGGCGCATTCGTACATTTCGGGCGTGTTGGAGGCCATCACCGCGACGGTGTCGCCGTAGCCGAGCCCGAGCTTCTGCAGCGCCGAGGCGAGCTTGCGCGCGCGCGTGAAGGTCTCGGCCCAGGTGAAGCGCTTACGGCCATGGATCACCGAGACGCGGTCGGGGTAGGTGGCGGCGGTGCGCGCGATGAACGACAGCGGCGTGAGCGGCGTGTAGTTGGCCGCACAGGCGTCGAGATCCCGGTCGTAGATGCTCGTCTTCGACATCATCTAAATCTCCCCGATTGTCTCAGTACGACGATGTTGGTTTTGCTTGCGGTAAGCTTGCCACAAGACGCCGGCATTTCCACGGATTTCGGCTTGGGTAATGCCCCGGATATCGCGCGGGTGCGGGGGGTAGCGGGTAGGGTCCGAGAATTCGTTTCGGTTCCGACTTACGGGGAAGAATTTCCCTTTGAAATTAAAAGCCTCAAAAAAAAGTGACGAAACGAATTCGGGCGCGAACCGCCCCGGATGGGCAGTGTCCGGCGCTTCGCGGCGCCGACGCCGGGCATGGTCTGGCCGCGCGCCTGCGGCGTACGCACCCGCCGGCCTTTATCCGTCCATACGGCAGCAAGGTGACGCTGTATCGCTTCGATCCACCCGAGTCCGTCCGCCGCCGATAGTGTTTTCCAATTGCGCCGACGCGGGATAATGGGTGAGGTCCGGTTTCGAAAATCAATTGGCAGCGGGAGCGATCGACGGATGCCGACGGCGAAGATCAGCAGGGGCGAAATCCATTACGACTGCAAGGGCGAGGGCAGCCCGGTGGTGATGGTGCTGGCGCAGAGCACTGGCCCCAAGGGTGTCGGGCCTTTCATCGACCGGCTCGCCCGGGATTTCATGGTGGTGCGTTTCGACGCGCTCGGCAACGGACGGAGTTCGCCGGTGCAGGGCGCCGACGACGTAAGCATGGCCGCGCGCGCCAGTGAAGTGATCGGTGTGCTCGACGACCTGGGGCTGGAGACTGCACGGCTTTGCTGCCACTCCACCGGCTGCGGCATCGGGCTGACTGTGGCCTCGACCTACCCCGAACGCGTTGCCGGCCTGGCGCTGATGGCGCCCTGGACCCACGGCGATCCGTATCTCACCGTGATGCAGCATCTCCGCGTCGCCGCGGCGCGGGCGCTCGGCCCCCGTGACTACGAGAGGTTCAACGCGAGTTTGGTGTTTCCGCCGGGCTATCGCCGCGCCAACGAGGTGGGCTTCACGCGCCTGGCCGAGACCGCCGCCGCGCCCGATGCCGACAGGATCGCGGACCGATTGAACGGCATCCTCGCCTTCGACGCCAGGCCATTGCTGGGGGCCATCGCCTGTCCGGCGCTGGTGGTGTCGGCGACCGACGACCAATTGATGCCGGCGTGGTTCGGCCGTGAGATGGCGGCGGGTATTCCCGGCGCCAGGCTGATCGAACTCACCGAGGCCGGCCATATGATCCCCGAAACGAAGGGAGCGGAACTGGCCGCCCAAGTGGCGGAATTCTTCGCGGAGACGGGCGCGAAATAGAGCTCAGCCGGGCGGCGTCAGTCGTCCGACGGCGGCTCGCACTTGATGCACTTGCAGCCGGCCGGCGCGATGTACTGCTCGAAGTATTCCTCGCCGTAGTCGTAGGTGATTTCCTCGCCGGCCTGGATCGGCTTGATCGCCTCGATGATGATGCGCTTCTCGTCGTGGCTGAGGAAGGCCTGGGCGTTGGGCGCGCAGGAATGGTTGATGTAGCGCGCCAGGTTGGAGCGCGGCGTGCCGTCGATGGTGATGTCGTCGTTGAGGCGAAACAGGTAGCGCCCGGCGCGCCGGTCGGCTTCCTCGGTGGTGAGGCGGGGGCCGGTGTACTCCAGGAGTTCCTCCTCGACCTCGAAATCGCGCATGGCGCGGATGCCGAAACCGGCCGAGGATTTGAACACCTTGAAGTCTTTTTTTTGTTTTCGTTTCACTGGGGCCGCCGTCGATCTTCGCCGCATCCGCCGCGTCGTGGCGGCATGCGTTCAAGATATCGTCAACGATGCCGATGGCAAGTGCGCTGTGTCAGGCCGGCGCGAGCAGCGGCACCGAGAGGTAGATGCCGAACTCGGCGCCGATGTCGCAGCTGACGCGCGCGTGCACCCGGCCCTGGCGGTCGAGGAAGCGCTGGTCCTCGGGCGGAAAGACGCCCTCGTGCCAGATGTTGGGATGGATGTAGAGGCCGCGGCTGCCGTCGAGCCAGAACGCCACGACCTGCTCGGGGCGGAGGTCGTCGCCCGGCAGCGCCGCCGGCACCACGAACGGCTTGCCGTCGAGCGGATAGAACAGCTG
>JAYOXJ010000181.1:0-7551 GCA_038152725.1 Rhodospirillaceae bacterium | reverse complement strand
GGCGGCACGCTCCCGCTGGCCGCGACCATCGCGTCGGACCGCGTGTTCGAGGCGTTCCTGGGCGACAGCTTTGAGCAGTGCCTGATGCATGGCCCCACATACACCGGCAACGCGCTCGCCTGCGCCGCCGCCAACGCCTCGCTCGATCTGTTCGAGCGCGAACCGCGCCTGGAGCAAGTCCGCGCCATCGAGGCGCAACTGGCCAAGGCGTTAGAGCCCTGCCGGCAGGCCGAGGGTGTCGTCGATGTCCGCACCCGCGGCGCCATCGGCGTGGTCGAGTTGGAGACGCTCGGCGACATCCACTGGATCCGCCAGCAATTCGTCGAGCGCGGCTGCTGGGTGCGCCCGTTCGGCAACATGGTCTATCTGATGCCGGCATTTACCATTGCGCCAAAGGATCTTGCCGTGCTGACCGACGCGGTGATCGAGGTGGTCGGCGCCTGGTCGACCCGCATTGGAGAATGGCGGCAATGAGCGACAGCCCTTCCCTCGACGCGTTCGCCCAAGCCAAGCTCGAAGAACTCGAAGCTAAGAGCCTGCGCCGGCGCCTCACCGTCACCGATCCGACGGACGGCGCCTACGTCGAACGCGACGGCAGGCGGCTGATCAATTTCTCCTCCAATGACTATCTCGGCCTCAATCATCACCCGGCCCTGGCCAAGGCTGCCATCGCCGCCATCGAGCGCTACGGGGTCGGCAGCGGCGCGTCGCGTCTGGTTACAGGCAACCATCCGCTGTTTCGCGAACTCGAGGCACGGCTGGCCAAATTCAAGGGCACCGACGACGCCATCGTCTTCGGTTCCGGCTTCCTCGCCAATGCCGGCATCATCCCGGCCCTGATCGGCGCCGACGACGCCGTCTTCCTCGACGAGTTGTCGCACGCCTGCATCTTCCAGGGCAGCCAGCTGACCGGTGGCGCGCGGTACGTCTTCCGCCACAACGACCTCGATCATCTAAGCACGCTGCTCGGCGAGTTCCGCGCCAGCCATCGCCGCGCCATGATCGTCACCGACGGCGTGTTTTCCATGGACGGCGACCTGGCGCCGGTCGGCGATCTGGTCGAACTCGCCCAAGCCTTCGACGCCTGGTTGATGACCGACGACGCGCATGGCATCGGCGTCGTCGGCGGCGGCCACGGCTCAAGCTTCGAGAACGGCAAGCGCCATGCCGTGCCATTGCAGATGGGTACGCTCTCGAAGGCCATCGGCGGCTACGGCGGCTACCTCTGCGCTAGCCAGCCGGTGGTCGACCTGATCCGCACGCGCTGCCGGACCTTCATCTATTCGACCGGCCTGCCGCCGGCATCGGTCGCCGCCGCCATCGCCGCACTCGACCTGATCGAAAATGATCCGGAATTCGCCGCGCGGCCGCTCAAGCTTGCGCGCCGCTTCACCCGTGCGCTCAATCTTGCCGCCGCCGAGAGCCCGATCGTGCCGGTCGTCCTGGGCGGTGCTGAGAAAACGCTGGCCGCCGGCAAACTGCTGGAGGACGAAGGCTTCCTGGTTGTACCGATCCGCCCGCCGACGGTGCCGGAAGACACGGCGCGGCTCCGCATCACGTTCTCGGCCGATCACACGGAAGCCGACGTCGACAGGCTCGCCGACACGATCCGGCGCCGCATCCTCGACGGAGCAGCGCCATAACCGCGCTGTTCGTCACGTCGAGCGGCACCGGCGTCGGCAAGACCTACGTCACCGCCGCCCTGGCAAGATGGCTTCGCGATCACGGCCGGCCGGTACAGGCCATGAAGCCAGTGATCAGCGGCTTCGATGCCGAGACGATGGCCGAAAGCGACACCACCCTCCTGCTCCGAGCCCTGGGCCAGGAACCGACGGCGGATAAGATCGCCAAACTTTCGCCCTGGCGTTTCGCCGCACCGCTCTCGCCCGACATGGCCGCCGCGCGGGAAGGCCGCGACATCGATTTCGACGCACTCAGCCGTTTTTGCGGCGACGCCATTGGAAGCTTTCAGGGGGTGACGCTGATTGAAGGCGTCGGCGGCGTCATGGTGCCGTTGACCGATTCAAAAACGGTCGTGGACTGGATTTTAGCGCTGAAAGTGCCGGCGGTTCTGGTCGTCGGCTCCTATCTCGGCACCCTGAGCCATACCCTGACGGCGCACGCCGTGCTTACCCAACGGAGCATCCCCGTCGCCGCCGTCGTAATCAGCGAATCGGAGGAGAACCCGGTACCGCTTGCGGAGACCGGGGCGACGCTGACGCGGTTCCTCTCCGGATGCCGGATTTTGTCCATCGCCCGAAATGAATCCGGCGATGGGTTGGCGCGGGAGTTGTTTAGCGGAGCGGCTTAAATCCGCAGGGAAAATGGGGTTGAACGCCCGCTTTTTCATATTCATATTTTGTATATTGATATTGCGGGGAGGTCGCGCCGATGGGCTACAACGACTTGGAAAAGACGGACTCAGGCTATCTCGTCAACGCAGACGACTGGTCGGAGGCGGTGGCCAGTGAGATTGCCGCAACCGAGGATATCGCCGAACTGACGCCCCGGCATTGGGACGTGATCAAGTATCTTCGCGACGAGTATTTCGACAATGCCGAGAACCAGCCAAACGACCGTAACATCGTCAAAGCGATGTCGGATGTATGGGGCGAGAAAATTAGTGCCGGCGATCTATACGATCTGTTTCCGGCGCAACCATCGAAGCTGGCGGCAAAAATCGCCGGCCTGCCGGAATCCAAACGCAAGGGCGGCTATTGAGTCAAATTTTCAGACAGGCTCGATGTCTTCGCCGTCATCGTCAATCTCTTCTTCGACTTCTTGGCCCGCCTCGTAGCGTTTGTAGGCACGCAACGAAAACGGAATCGACAGCAGATAGCCGCCCAAGATCAGCGACAGGCTGAGCCATGGCAGGCTTGCGATGAACGCAATCACCATGGTGACGATCAGCATGGTGGCCAGCAAGCGTCGCCGTGGCACCACCATCTTCTTGAAAGAGAACGTTGGAATCGAACTGACGAACAGTCCGCCGACACAGAACAAAAATACCGATACAACCCACGGCGAGCGCAATATCTCGTCGCCGGCCTGGAACGCCAGGATCATCGGCAACAAAACAAGGCCGGCACCGGCGGGCGCCGGCACACCGGTAAAGAAATTCGACTTCCATGCCGGCGCATTGCCGTCCTCCAATGCGACGTTGAAACGCGCCAGACGCAATCCGCAGCACATGGCGAACAGCATTACCAGCAGCCATCCGGCCCGGCCGGCATCCTGCATCGCCCAAAGATAGAGGATCATCGCCGGGGCGACGCCGAAGCAGACGAAATCGGAGAGCGAGTCGAGTTCCGCGCCGAACTTGCTGGCGCCCTTGAGCAACCGTGCGATGCGCCCGTCGAGCGCGTCGAATACGGCGGCAACGCCGATCGCCATCACCGCCAGCTCCCAGCGTTCCTGGAAGGCGAACCGCATGCCGGTCAAACCCGAAGCCAAGGCCAACAGCGTCAGGATGTTCGGAATCATCCTGTTGAAGGACAATCGCTGCAGCCGGGGTTTTTTTGTCGTTGTCTCGTTCATGACGGCATCCTAGCGGATTTCGCCCTGTCGCGCCGCTTCTTCGGTACCGAGGTCGGCGAGAACCGTTTCCCCGGCAATCGACGTCTGTCCAACGGCCACCAGCGGATTGACCCCCTTGGGCAGGTAGACGTCGACCCGGCTGCCGAAGCGGATCAGGCCGAAGCGCTCCCCTGTCTCCATCTTGTCTCCCTCGTGTACCCAGCAGAGGATACGGCGCGCGACCAGGCCGGCGATCTGCACGAACCCGATCTCGCGGCCGTCTTCGATGGTGACCTTGAGGCTTTGCCGCTCGTTGTCGACGCTCGCCTTGTCGAGCGAGGCATTCAAGAATTTGCCCGGCCGATACGAGACCTTGGAGATCGTGCCTTTGATCGGCACACGGTTCACATGCACGTTGAACACGTTCATGAACACCGCGACCCGGGTGAGCGGTTTGTCGCCCATTTCGAGTTCCGCGGGCGGAACCGCTTCTATGATGGACTGGACCACGCCGTCGGCGGGGCTGATGACCAAGCCGGCGCGCGTTGGCGTTATCCGATCCGGATTGCGGAAAAAGTAGGCGCACCATGCGGTCAACGCGGCTCCCAAATAGCCGAGCGGCTCCGCCCACCAGCCGAGCGCAACGGCGATCACAGCGAAAATGCCAATAAACGGCCAGCCGGCCGGATGAATGGGCACGAATACGGACTTCAGCATGGGGACACCGTCCACCGCTAGTTGACAGGGTGCGGATTGTCGTCATTTTGCAGGCGTGATCAAGGTTTTCCAGGCAGCAGTGCAAATTGACAAGTTTGCGAATGGGATTGCGAACGCAGAGGCACGTGATAGGTTTCGACGACCTTCCGCATCAATACGCATGGCGAATACGACTAAAATGGCCGACAAAGGCGACGTTACAAAGAATCTGCTGGCGACGACGGAAGCCGGCGAGCCCCGCCTATCCGGGCTCAATACGCTGTCTGGCGTGGGGGGCGAAGACGGCGTTAATTTCTCGGTAGAGTACGGCGGGTTTGTGTTAGCCGGGCGCGCCTTCGCCGAACAGCAGAATACACAGATCAGGCTACACGCCAAACTCGGCAACCTTCCCTACACGGCAGAGAACGCGATTGCCCGCAGCCACGCCATGACGGTGCTGAAATCGGCGAGCCGGGCACTCGGCGGGCGGGTCTCGCTTACACCGCAACAGCGCATCATGCTTCGCGAAGACATCACCATCGACGAGCCGCTGACCCCGGTCATGCTGATGTCCAGGACCGCCGAACTGCTGGTCATGGCCAAGCCCTATCTCGAACTGCTTACCCAATACGTCGAGCCGCCGACGATGCCGGCTTGAGCACCGCCGCGCTCAGTTGGTAGTCGGAATGGCGAACACCTGTCCCGGATAGATCAAGTCCGGGTTTTTGATCTGATCCTTGTTGGCCTCATAGATGACGGTGTAGCTGAAGCCGGACCCATAGGTGCGCTTGGCCAGTCGCCACAGGCTGTTGCCGGGCTGGACGATGACGAATGGCTCCGGCGTCATCGTCTCCCGGCTCAACGGCTCGGCGCGGGCGAACGGCATCGACAACCTGGCCGTGATCTTGCCTTGTGGATCGGCATGGTCGGCACGGAGCTGGTAGAGACCCGGCGCCACTGGGCTTTCCGGCTTGATCCGCCAGCCGTTGTTGGCGTCGACCGTGGCACGGCCGATGAACTTGTTGTCGAGATAGAGCTGAACGATGTGCTTCGGCAGCCCGCGGCCGGAAATGTAGAGCTGCCCGACGTCGTCGTAATCGATGGTGTCGACGGCGAAGGCCTGGGCCGAATCGGCCGGCGTCGGCTTCTGCAGCACGGTGCTCGGTCCATCGCCCTTTCGCGGGAACTTGAGCGCCAGCGCCTGTGACGGTGCTTGCGCCGGTCGGCCGGCGATATCCTTCTGTGGTTCGGGCACGACGACGACGACGACATCGTCGGACTGCACTTGCGCATCGCCGATTCGCTGGCTCAGGCTCAATTGACGGCTGCCCGGCGCCAGCGGCTTGGCCGGCACCAGCACCCACTCGCCGCGCTCATCGGCGCGAACTTCGCCAACCGCCTGGCCATCGACGATCACCGTAATCATCGCGCCTGGTTGCCCGCGTCCAGCGATGACCGCATTGCCCTCAGGCGTGACCCGGACGACATCGAAGGTTGGTTTTATTTTGTTTTCAATAGCTTGAACTGTCGGCGCCGACTCCGGCTTGGCATTGCCGGCGACCGCCGGTGCAGGCGCCACGGTCGGCTTAGCGCCTTGTTCCATAGGCGGTGCGCTGCCGGCCTCATCGTGCCAGAGGTATATGTTGACTCCGACCGCCGTGGTGACGATGACGGCGCCGACAAGGGCAATGATGAGGGGATGATTCATGCAGCTTCCTAGGTTCCTCGGATATTAGCAGCGAACGGCTGCGACAAGGAACAAAATCGGTTAACCTGATTTGCCCGCACAATAAGCCGCAAAGGACTCCCGCCATGGACCAGCCGTCACCCGTCGCCCGCCAGGTGTGGGATTTGCCGGTTCGCCTGTTCCACTGGGCGTTGGTGATCCTGGTGGCATTCCAGGCCTATACCGGACTGTTCGGCGGCCCGAAGGTAATGGTCTGGCACGGGCGCGCCGGCATGGCGATCCTGGCGTTGGTGCTGTTCCGAATTGTCTGGGGGTTCATCGGCGGCCGCAATGCCCGCTTCTCCCAGTTCGTGCGCGGACCGGCCGCCGTCATCAAATACCTTAAGGGCGTGATGCCCGCCCCCGATGGCCACAATCCGTTGGGTGCACTTTCGGTTTTGGCGCTTTTGGCCGTCCTCGCGGTGCAGGCAGGCACGGGCCTCTTCGCCAACGACGACATCCTGTTCGAAGGACCGCTGTTCCACCTGGTCGATAAGGAACTCAGCGACAGCCTGACCGGCTATCACTACCTGAGTTCACGCGCGCTGCTGGCGCTGGTGATACTGCACCTTGGCGCCATCGCGTTTTATCGCATGAAGGGGAAAGATCTGATCCGGCCGATGGTGACCGGTTGGCGACAGGACGAAAGGCCGGCCGGAAACGGTTCCGGGGAGAGCGCCGTTCCGGCGGCCGGCTCGCCGCTCAAGGCAATGATCGTGCTCGCCCTGGCGGTCGCGGCGGTGGCGGGGATCGTCAACCTGTAGCAGACGACCCCCTGCATTCGCCGCGTTGGTTACTTCTTCTCGCGGAAACTCGTGTGGCAGGCCTTGCAGGCGTTCTTGCCAAGCTCGCCCATGGCCGCACCGATCGCCGCCTTGTCGCCGGACTTGGCCGCAGCCGCCAGCTTGTCGGCATGCATCACGAAAGCCGCGTTCACCTTGGCGAAATCCGCCGGCTTTTCCCAGATCGCGTCGAGGGCCTCGGTCTTGCCCTCCATCTTGGTCGAATCCTTCGGGAACGCGCCCTGCGACGCGTGCGCGAGGCCGGCCATGGCGGTCGCATGCATGGCGAAGTCCTTCATGTTGCCACCCTGGCCCTTGAGGATGGTGCTCATGGCGCCCATGTGGCCGCCAACCGCCTTCATGACACCCTGCCGATAGGCGATGTCGCCGGGTCCGGCGAACACGCTGCCGGTGGTGACGGCGACGATACCGACCGCCAAAGTCGCGGTCGCGAGAAGTTTCACAGCTTTCATGATGGTCCTCCGTATAAACCGAAACAAAAGGCGCACGATGCGCCTTTCGTTCCTTGAAAAAACCGTGTTCGGGGGTAATCGTATCGAAGCATAATGAGACTGAGCAACGCAGATATGGCGCCCTCACGAAAACGTCATCTTGCGTGATCAAGATCGGAGCGGCATGAAGAAAATTTCCTCGCTTTGTGTGTTCTGTGGCTCGCGTGCCGGCGACGATCCGGCCCATGCGGCAGCGGCACGCGCGCTCGGCGAAGAGATGGCGAAACGCCGCATCCGATTGGTCTACGGTGGTGGCCGCATCGGTCTGATGGGTATCGTCGCCCAAGCCGTCAGCGATGCCGGCGGTCAGGTCACCGGC
>JAYOXJ010000180.1:0-7565 GCA_038152725.1 Rhodospirillaceae bacterium | reverse complement strand
TCGTCGAGGCCGCCGCAAACATCCTCACCAACCCCCAGCTCGACCCCTACGGCAAGATCCCCGAGTTCAAGTTCTGCGCCGTCAAGGTCGAAAAGGCGGAAGTGGCGGACGCCTATGCCATGCAGGTGGCCGAGTAATGGCGGCCGGAAGGACGCTTAGCGAGAACCAGATTTTGCCGCGCGTCGGCGTGGTCCGGGCGTCCCTGCGCCGCGTCTTCATCCGCGACCTCGTCCTCGAATGCTCGATCGGTATACATGCCCATGAACGCACCGCGCCGCAGCGGGTCCGGATAAATCTCGATCTTGCCGTCACCGAGGGCGAGACCCCGATCGAGGACGACATCCGCAACGTCATCTGTTACGAACGGCTGGCCAAGGGCATTCAGGGCCTTGCGTCGCTCGGCCATGTCAACCTCGTGGAAACCTTCGCGGACATGATTGCGGAGATGAGTTTGCACGACCCGCGCGTACAAACTGTACGGGTACGGGTCGAGAAGCTGGATATCCTGAAGAATGCGGCAAGCGTCGGCGTCGAAATCGAGAGATCGCACCATCCCGGCGCCAGGTTCCAGTAACCGGCGGTCTCTGACGATCGCGGCGGCAAAAACCGGATTTCGCGCAACCTTTCCCATGCCAGCCGTGATGCGTTTCGCAAAGCCTGCGATAGACGCTAAAGTGGAATGATGCACCTCGAACTTTGTTGAGCCGCCTCCCTCGAAAGGACGTTGACCATGGAATTCATCAAGCAAGCACCCGCCCCAGACGAAGCCGCCGATCGATCTATCCGCGAGGCCGTCGAGGCGATGCTGAAGGAGATCGAGTCCGGCGGCGAAGCGGCGGCGTTGAAATACGCGGAGAAACTCGACGGCTGGACGGGCGACGTCGTCCTTTCCGACGAAAAGCGCGCCGCCCTGATCGCCCAGGTCCCTGCTCAGGTACGTGAAGACATCCAATTCGCTTACAAGCAGGTCAAGCGCTTCGCCGAAGCGCAGCGCAACAGCCTGACCGAATTCGAGATCGAGACCGAGCCCGGTGTCCGCCTCGGCCAGCGCGTACTGCCAGTGCAGTGCGCCGGTTGTTATGTGCCCGGCGGTCGCTATGCGCATATCGCCTCGGCGATCATGAGCATTGCCACCGCAAAGGTGGCGGGCGTGCCGTTCATCGTCGCCTGCTCCCCGCCGCATGCCGGCTCGATCCATCCTGCAATCGCCTATGCCATGGATCTGGGCGGCGCCGACGTCATTCTGGAAATGGGCGGGGTGCAGGGTGTCGCCGCCATGGCTTTCGGCCTGTTCTCCGGGAAAGAAGCAGACATCATCGTTGGGCCCGGCAACGCCTACGTGGCGGAGGCCAAGCGTATCCTGTTCGGGCGGGTCGGCATCGACGTTTTTGCCGGACCGACCGAGTCGGCGATCATCGCCGACGACACCGCCGACCCCATGACCATCGCCGTCGACCTCACGTCACAGGCCGAACACGGACCGAACTCCCCGGTCTGGCTGTTCACCACGTCACGCGAAATCGGCGAACATGTCGCCGCGATCGTGCCCAAGGTCGCCGCGGACATGCCCAACGGCGACGTCGTCATGGCGGCATGGCGGGACTTCGGCGAGATCGTGCTCTGCGACAGCCGTGACGAGGTGGTGACGGTGAGCGACCGCTATGCGCCGGAACACCTGCAGGTGATCGCCGAGGACCTCGAGTGGTGGAAGGCCCATCTCAACAACTACGGCTCCCTGTTCCTCGGCGAGGGGAGTACCGTCACTCACGGCGACAAGTGTTCGGGAACCAATCACATCCTGCCGACCAAGCGTGCCGGGCGCTACAGCGGCGGCCTGAACGTGCACAAATTCATGAAAATCCTGACCTACCAGGAGCTAGACGCCGAGGCCAACGAGACGTTCAGTGCGGTTGGATCGCGAATTTCGCGCGCCGAGGGAATGGAAGGACATGCCCGCGCCTGTGATTGGCGCTTGCGCAAGTATTTCCCAGAGCGCGACTGGGCGTTCGAGGTCGCCGAGCAGAAGCGATACGAGAGATAGCTATGAAACAGTTCAAGAAATCCTTCACCCAGCAAGAGGCTATTCCCCAGGAGGGCATCGACCGCGCGGTCGAGGTCATGCAATCGGGACGCCTGCATCGCTACAACACGGGTAAAAACGAAACCAGCGAGGTCGCGCTGCTGGAGGCCGAATACGCTGCCTACCAGGGTGCGCGTTATTGTCTGGCCGTGACCTCGGGCGGCCAGGCGATCCAGATCGCGCTGCGTGCCAGCGGCATCAAGCCGGGTGAGAGAATTCTCGCCAATGCCTACACCCTCGCCCCCGTCCCCGGTGCCATCCACGCGGTCGGTGCGGTGCCCGTGTTCGTCGAGATCGGCGACGATTGGCTGACCGATATCGGCGATCTTCGCGCCAAGGCCAATGCGAGCGGTGCGAAGTACATGATGCTGTCGCACATGCGCGGCCATATTGCCGACATGGATGCCATCTGCGAGATTTGCGGCGAGTTGGGCATCACACTCGTCGAGGATTGCGCGCACACCATGGGCGCCGAATGGAAAGGCCAGAAGTCTGGAAATTTCGGCGCCGCGGCCTGTTTTTCGACCCAGACCTACAAGCACATGAATTCCGGCGAAGGCGGATTGATCACCACCGACGATCCGCTGATCGCGGCGCGCGCGGTGATCTTGTCGGGTTCCTACATGCTGTACGAACGGCATGGCGCCGCGCCGTCGCTGGATGTCTTCAAGACCGTCCGGCTGGAAACGCCGAATTGTTCGGCTCGGCTCGACAACCTGCGGGCCGCGATCCTGCGCGCCCAGTTGCCGAACCTCGACCAAAACATCCAGCGCTGGAACGAGCGCTATCGGATACTGGAGAGCGGGCTTCGTGGCAGCCCCGGCGTCCGTGTCGTCGACCGCCCGCAGCACGAATTTTACGTGGGTTCGTCGTTCCAGTTTCATGTCGATGGGTTCGGTCCCGACCGGATTCCGGCGTTCATCTCCGATTGCCTCAAGCGAGGCGTCGAATTGAAGTGGTTCGGTCCCGAAGAGCCGGTCGCTTTCACCAGCCGTTACGACAGCTGGAAGTATCTGAGGGATATCCCGGCACTGCCGAAGACCCTGCAGGCTTTGTCGACGACTTGCGACATGCGCGTGCCCCTCACCTTCAGCGAGGCCGATTGCCAGGATATCGCGGAAATCGTTGCCGAGGTCGCAGCCCAGCACGCTAGCGCCGCTTAGCCCGCAGTCAACTTATATGAGGCGGGCCAGGAGCTTTCCGACGAGAAACAGCCCGACGGCGACGAGCACCCAGGCGATCAGTCGACGCATAATCCTAGGCTCGATGGTGTGGGCAAGCTTGGCGCCGACGAACCCGCCGATGACCAACCCGGCGGAGATCGTCGCACCCACTGCAACGGGGACGCTCCCGTACAAGAAATTGCCGATGGTCGCCAACGTGGCCAGTGGCGTCTGCATGGCCTGAGCGAAGCCGATTGCGGAATGCGCGGCGACTTTCATCGAAACCAGTACCGGAAGTGCCATTAACGGACCTCCAGTCCCGGTCAATGCCGACCCGGCCCCGGTGAACGCACCAACGGCCAGCAGCACCCAGCGACTGGAAATCTGACGATCCGCGACATCGGTGCTATCGCGGCGCAAGGCATTGAGACCGGCGAGTAAGACCAAGGTTGCGATGATCAATTGCAAGCCATGTTCCGGAATGACCGAGGCAAGAAAAGAACCGAAATACGCCGCCGGCATGGCACCAGCTATCATCCACAACGCCTGCGACCATTCGATCGATCCGTGGCGGGCATAAAGAACCGCGCCGACCATGCCCACGAATATGAAACCGAACATTGCCGCGGCAATGGACGCGTGAACGCCGAAGCCCATGCCGAATGTCAAAAACGGCACAAGCAGCACGCCGCCGATGCCGATGCAGCCAATCAGGAAACCGACGAAAATACTGAAGCCAAAAAGCAGGCCGCCCGCCAACAGTTCCAAAATCTGGCCCCCCGGACCGTGTTCGATTTGTCACCAAGAAATCCTGCAGCGATCGCCCTGCCCGTCGACGATAAATCCCGATAAACCGAAGGCTGTGGAAATTCCCCTATACCCTCGCATATTCGCAAAAAAGGGTTGGTTGGCCAAGCGCCCGCTGTTGGGAAATATCAATGTAATAATAGAGCTTTTCTACCATCAGTATTGCGCGCGGCATGATGAATTAGAGCATCAATTCTGAAGCCTCCTCCCAGCAAGGCTCGCTCTACCAGTAAATAGGCGATGCATTATTGTAATGCCCGCTCTCACCCTGCATATTTGATGGTCTTCTTGAAGCCCATAGCGAGGGAAAGTTCATGGCCTATAAGTGTCTTATTTTCGGTGCGTCCTACGGTTCTCTTCTGGGCACCAAGCTGTTGATGGCGGGCCATGACGTCACCTTGATATGCCGGCGACGCACGGCCGATTTGATCAATGCCGAGGGCACGACGGTACGTATCAAGCTGAAGGGCGAAGACGATCATCGCGAAATCCACTCCGCCGACCTGCCCGGGAAATTGACCGCGTCGACGCCGCAGGACGTAAACGCCTCGGAATACGATTTGGTCGGGTTGGCGATGCAGGAGCCCCAGTACGCTCATCATACGATCCGAACCGCGCTCATCCGGATCGCGGAAGAGCGAATTCCATGCTTGTCGATCATGAACATGCCGCCGCTGACTTTCCTTAAACGGATTCCCGGCCTCGATACCGGGCGCAAGCTGGGTGCAAGCTACACCGATCCGTCGGTGTGGGACCGCTTCGACCCAGATTTCATGACGCTGTGCAGCCCTGATCCGCAGGCCTTCCGCCCGCCCGACGAAGCCGCCAACGTGCTACACGTCGGTTTGCCGACCAATTTCAAGGCGGCCAAGTTCAACGACGCGAAAGCCAACGAGATTCTGACGCAACTCGAGGCCGATATCGACGCGGTACGGCTCGACGGCAATGACGTTCCGGTGAAACTGCGGGTCTTCGACTCGGTATTCGTACCGCTCGCCAAGTGGAGCATGCTGCTGACCGGCAACTATCGCTGCATCACCAAGGCGGACCCACGCAGCATCCGCGACGCGGTGCACGGCGATCTTGGCAAGTCGCGCGCGATTTACGAATTCGTCGACGGGTTGGCCCAGCGCCTTGGCGCCGATCCGGCCGACGCCGTGCCGTTCGAGAAATACGCCAAGGCGGCGGAGAGCCTGCTGAAGCCGTCGTCGGCGGCCCGCGCGGTTGCAGCAGGTGCGCCCTTCATCGAGCGCGTCGACGTTCTGGTGCAACTGATCGCGCAGGAACTGGGAATGTCCAATCCCGAAATCGACGAGACCGTTGCCATCGTCGATGAGAAACTCGAAGCCAATATCATGTAGATCAGTCGCTTCGGTATAGCGCGTGTAACCACCAAGCCGTTACCGCGGCGATAGCGGCAACCCCAAAAAAAGCGAGCCCGAAAATTTCGGGCCCGCTCCTTTTTTCAGGTCTTCCGATAGGTTTCGGCTGAAACCTACTTGCAATCGGTCTTGCACCGCGACGCCCGGACGTCGGGGCGATCGTCACGGATGAAACCATCGCGGTTCGGCATCTTGATCGCCGTCACCGACTTTGCATCCAGAACGGCATCATCCTTCACGAGGCCGTTGAGGTTGTAGATGTATGCGGTAAGCGCATAGACCTCGTTGTTGTTGAGACTCTGCGGCGAATCCATCGGCATGGCCCGCCGGACATAGTCGAACAGGATCGGCGCATAGGGATACATGCTACCCGGCGTCAGCTTGCGTTTTTCGGTCTTGAACGAACCGATTCCGCCAAACATCGCGCCATACTGCGAGCCGCCTTTGGCACCCTCGCCGTGACACGCAACGCACTTTTCGGCAAAGATCTTCTTGCCTTCCGCGACGGACCCCTTGCCTGCGGGCAGACCTAAGCCATCAGACGTGCTGACGTCGATATTCCACGCCGCAAGATCGGCTTCCGTGACTTTCTGACCGAAACCAAAATCGGGCTTTCCGCCACCGCTGTCATTCGCTTGTGCGACCGTGGTAAAGCCAAGGCAGGCAGCCGCCGCCAGAGCAATCTTAACCGTATACCGCATTGGTGACCTCCCCCTTCTCGCTAACGGCCCAATTGAAGATGCCGTTGTGGTGCTGCACAAAGCCCGTGATCGCGCGGACCTTCTTGAGATTGTCGATGGTCGGCTGGACGTAGCCAGTGCTGTCGACGGCACGGCTTGCGATCTTCGCGGGGCCGCCGTCCCATTTCCAGCGGTAGCTGAACTGGGTCAGGCACTTGTCCATGACGGGACCGATGATGTCGGCGGTCTGCCAGGTCTTGCCGCCATCCGTCGTGACGTCGACGGCCTTGATCGAACCGTTTCCGGACCAGGCGAAACCGCGGATTTCGTAATTGCCGGGACCCTTCATGCTCATGCCACCGGACGGCGACGTGATGACGGATTTGCACTCCATCGTGAACGAGAACTGCCGCCACTTGCCTTCCGGCATCGGATCGGTGTAACGGGCGGTTTCGCTTCGCAGATGCCACGGCTTGTCGCTGACCTTGATGCGGCGAAGCCATTTGACCGAAACGTTGCCTTCCCAACCCGGGACGAAGGCACGGAGGGGGTAGCCGTTTTCGGGACGAAGCATTTCACCGCCTTGGCCATAGACGATCAACGTATCTTCGAGCGCCTTTTCGATGGGAACGCTGCGCGCATGTGCGGAGCCGTCCGCACCCTCGAACAGTACCCATTTCGCGCCCGGCGCCAGCCCCGCCTCGTCGAGCAGCCAGGACAAAGGCACCCCCGTCCATTGCGTGCAGGACAGAAGGCCGTGGGTCTGCTGAACCGTCGCCGACCGCGGCTTGAGCCAGTCGGTCAGGCCGTTGCCGGAACATTCCATGAAATGGAACCGGGACACCGCCGGGTAGCGCATCAACGCATCCATGGAGAAAACCAACGGCTGACGCACCATGCCGTGGATCGCCAGCTTATGGGTGTTCGGGTCGATATCCGGCGTTCCGGCATGATGGCGTTCGTAGACAAGACCGTTGGGGGTGAGAATGCCGAGCTGGTGTTGCAGCGGCGTCATGCTCCAATCGGAGAAATTCTGCTTGTTGACGAAAACGTCGGTCCGATTGCGCGTGACATGCTTTTCGAACTTCGACGGCATGCCGTAGGCCTTGGCTTTGATCGGATGGCCCATTTCCTTGTTGGATTGCGGCACGCTTAGCGGGTTGGCCTTGGCGCTGGAGGCGCCGACGGCCGTGGCCGCTACGGCACCGCTCGCGATGGCCACGGTCTGGGCCAGCATTTGGCGGCGCGTCGGGTTTTCAGGCTCTATTAGTCGATTTTCTTCCTTAGCGCGGGTTTTCTGAATGCTAGACATCCTTGCACTCCCTTGTGTGAGAGATTCGCGGATCTGTAACCCGTGTGGTTGGCAGACCAGGGAACCAATAAAAGTCAGGATCGAGTTGCGAATTAACCTCATTATCATTCTTCTTTTCGGATGATAATGTAGGCGCAATTG
>JAYOXJ010000179.1:0-7709 GCA_038152725.1 Rhodospirillaceae bacterium | reverse complement strand
CCGAGAACGAAAAGGGCGAGGTCCGGAACTTCATCGTGACGCGCATCGACGAGAAGACGCTGACCGTGGACGGCAACAACCCGCTTTGCGGCCGTCAGGTCACCTTCGAACTCAAGGTACTCGGCGTACGCGACGCGACGGAAGAAGAAATCGAGGCCGGCGGCGCGATCACGGCGAAGCCGGATATCGACCCGACGCTGACGCAGCCGATTTGAAGAATGGTCCGGTTTGTATCATTCTGACGGAAAGAGAATTGGTTTTGATTTTTTGAAATACACCAGCAGCAATTTGACCTAGGAGACCAGACCATGAGCGACGCACCGAAAACCCGGCCCGTGGTGCCGGAAGGCAAGACCAAGTACGTCACCACCCGCCAGATGCAGGCGAACGAGAAGGGTTTCATCGGCTACGAAACCGAATGGAAGCCGTGGCAGAAAGAGGTCGAGTACCAGACCCCGAAAAAGCCGTAACGCGGCACGCTTCGACTTGAATACGCGAGGCCCCGATGCCGCCATCGGGGCCTTTTCGTTTTTATAGCCGATCCGGCGCCGGGCATTAGCCGTCCCGAACGGATTTCCTGCCCTCGTCGAGTGCCGCCCGCACCGTCCGGGCCAATACTTCCTGTGTAAAAGGCTTTTGCAGGAAGCGATATCTGCGCCCTTCGTCGAAGCCGTCGCGCGGATACCCCGAAGTGATGACGATCGAGATACCCGGCCGGGTTTTGCGAACCTCGTCGGCGGGTTGATGTCCGTTGAGCCCGCCCGGCATGATCATATCGGTCAGCAAGAGGTCTATATCGGCGTGATGTTCCAGGGTTTCGAGCGCGCCAGCGGCGTCTTCGGCGGCAACAACCTTGTAACCCAGGTCTTCGAGTTGCTGGGCGGCGACGGATCGGAACGCAGGTTCATCCTCGACAAGCAAGATCGTTTCGCTGCCGTGAGGTTGATCGAGCACGGTTTCATCCGCCTCAGTGACCGCTTCTTCGCCAGCGTAGACCGGCAGATAGACCGTGAAACGCGTTCCCACACCCTCCTCGCTGTAGACATGGATAGTGCCGCCGGATTGCTGCACGAACCCGTAGACCATGCTCAACCCCAGGCCGGAGCCCTTGCCGACGCCCTTGGTGGTGAAGAACGGCTCGAAAATCTTGTCCCGCACCTCCGCCGGCATGCCGTGCCCCGTATCGGTCACCGTAACAACAGCATAGTCGCCAGGTTCGATGTCCTTCATGACGTAGGTGTCGGACCGTTGAAGGTGTTGCATGCCGATGCCAATGGTCAGCCTGCCCCCCTTCGGCATGGAGTCGCGCGCGTTGATCGATAGGTTCAGGATCGCGGACTCGAACTGCGCGGGATCGACCTTCACCTTTTGCGGCGCCGGTGCGGTTTCGATTTCAACGACGATGTTCTCGGCCAAGGTCCGGCGCAGCATTTTCTCCAGGTTGCTTATCATTTCGTTCAAATCGACGACCTTGGGCTCAAGCACCTGGCGGCGGGAGAACGCCAGGAGCTGACGCGTCAATTCCGCACCTCGTTTGGTCGCGGCGATGGCATCCTCGGCCAATTTGAGGACCGGTTTGCCGCCGCTCAGGCGCCGTTGCAGCAACTGGAGATTGCCGAGCACAATGCCCAGGATGTTGTTGAAATCGTGCGCGATGCCGCCCGTCAGGTTGCCGATGGCCTCCATCTTCTGCGCCTGCAAGAGCTGGGCTTCCGCCTGTCTCAGGTTGGTCAGGTCGGAAACCTGGCAGATCAGATAGGCATGCGATCCATCCAGATCGTGGACGACGCCGAAACTGGTCATCGTCGGAACCTCGGTTCCACCCGGACGCAGAAAACGCACCTCGAATGGGTCGATCTCGTCGTGCTCGGACTCGAGCCGTTCGATCGCCGATCGCATCAGCGGCAAATCCTCCAGGACAACGAGATCGAGGATGCTCATTGACGATAGATCGTCGTGGTCCCGGGCTAGGATATCCGAAAGCTTGCGGTTCACCTTGTGAATGCCGCCGTCGAGCGTGACCAGCGCGGCGCCGATGCCGGCCGACTGGAACGCGCGTTCGAACATTTCCTCGCTTTGGCGGAGCGCCGCCTCGACCTCCAGCTTATCCGTGATGTCGACCATCACCGCGATCGACCGGACGAAATTGCCGTCCGTGTCGCGGATCGCCTCGGCCGACAGCAGGAGATGGCGCACGTCTCCGCCCTTGGTGGCGAACTCCACGCTCAGATTCCGGGCCGTACCATCGCGTACGAAACGCTCCATGTTTCCGACACAGCGCGCCCGCGAGTCCTCGGTTTGAAAATCGCCCAAATGACGGCCGATCACTTCGTCTCGTTCGTAGCCGAGCGTTTCCAGCCAGAACCCATTGACGAATAACAACCTTCCCTCGGCGTCGATGGAATGGATCATCACCGGGGTTCGGTTCTTGACCTCCATTTCCTCTTGCAGTTCGGCCATGGCCGTAGCCAGAGGATACAGCTCTTCGATCGCCGTTTGCGGCAGCTTCGAATGCATTTCGCCGAGCCGGATGTTACGGGCGGCATCGGTCAGCTGGTTGAGCGGCCTCAGTTCACGGCGCAGGTATGCGACGATCAATGCGCTGGTTGCGAGAGCGGCAGCGAGGCAGGCCAACAGCACCCAGAAAGTCGACTGTTCGAAGGACGCAAGAAGGGTGGTGTTTTGCTGGCGGAAGATGATATCGACGAACCGGCTGGGGTCCTCGGGATCGTACAAGATCCTGCTGTGCGCGGTGATGTCGTCGGAATCTGTGTAGCTGTGCGTATGGGGATCGCCGAATTCCGCCATATCGGAATGCTCGTGGTGCCCCAATTCGGCATCCGGGAACATGTCTTTCCAGCGGAACGGCGGGCCGAATTCGAAGGCGAATTCCTTGGAACGATCCGGATGAACCAGGAAATCGCCATTTTCACCGAGTACGAAGACCTCTGCCGCTGGGGACGCGTTCTTCCTGATCAGTTCGAAGGCCGCCTGAACGTCGATATTGACGACGATCATGCCGAACCTGCGTCCGGTGCGTTGGTCGAAAATCGCAACGATACCGCGCAGCGCAGGCCATCTCGGCTCCTCGATCCGGCCATGTTCGCGGTTGAGCGTGATGTCGCTCAAATGAATTTGCCCAGGCTTGAGTTTGAGACCCTCCTGAAAATAGTCACGACCGGCCTTGTGCTGCAGGTCGTCGCCGCGAACGTTTCGAATACCTTTGATCGTGCTCCTCAAGGGACCGATTTTTTGAGGGCTCAATACTTTGTCGACACGGACCAGTTCTCGGCCCTCGTCGGCCAAACCGATAAATCTGACCTGCCGGTAATGTTCGTGGCTGATGATGAAGGCTCGGAAAATCTCCTCCAGGCGGGTTTTCCAGAACACCAACCCGGTTCCTTCTTGTGTGTCGACGCCATGCGGGTCGTCTGTCGCGCGTATGATGCCGGCAATCGGCGGCACCTCGCTCAATATCCGCAGATCGGAGCGCAGATCGCCAATTTCCGAACGGTAGCCCTCCCCCGCGATGGAGACGCGGTGGAGCTCGCTTCGCAGCATCAGTTCGTTGAAGCGTTTGCGCTCACGGTCGATTTCGAAAACGGCGACGAACGCTACCACCGCGACGATTGCGGTCACGAAAATCGCGGCGATGCGGAACGAAAGGCTGTTGGGGCGAAACGTACCGCGGTGAAAGAGATCTGCCTGCATAGCTCAGATCGGTCTCATCAAGTTGGTGTCGTCCAAGACCAAGGCGCGCAACCGGTGCCCGGTCGGCGAAAGGTCACTCGATCGCGGCTTTCAATTCGCCCAGCGTCGCATCGAGCTCGTCGAGATCGACGGGCTTGGTCAGGACCTTGTGGAAGAGCAAACCTTTCGATTCGCCGATGGTGCGCAGCATGCGGGTGTAGCTCGGGTCGTAGCCGCTGACGACGACAATCGGCGCCGGGCAGTGCTTGTCGCCCAGCCACTGCACCAGTTCGATACCGTCCGTATCTGGCATGACGACGTCCATGACGATGCCGCACACGCGCTCTTCCGCGTAACGCTGCTTGAAATCTTCTGCCTTGGTCGAAACGACCGGCCGCAACCCGATGTCTTCCGCCACATTGGATACGAAATCGGCGAATTGCTCTTCGTCGTCGACGATCAGCAGTGCTGCTTGTGAGTTTTGGTTCAAATGTCCCCTCCGACTCTGAATTCGCCACAAATTCAAAAACCATATTTTATAAATAGGTATTGTATGTGCGAGCTTGCTTGCATCAATTCGTAGTTCTACCTAACGGCATTGCCGAGCTCGCATCACCGTAGGCATAATTCTATATCTTTTTATTTAATTTATATTGATTTATATCAATGTTAGGCATAGACCTCGCGTCCAGAATGCTGGTGCAATCGTCCAATGAATGGACGAGGGAATGGAGCCAACGAATTTAATGAACTTCCTTGCCGCGACCGAATATCCGCATTTATCGAAGGCACTCGACGCTTCCTCGGTTCCGATCGTCATCGTCACCACCGTCGACCGTCCGATGACGGTCGAATATGCCAATGAGGCGGCCGAGGACCTTTCCGGGTTTTCCCGCCATGAACTGGTCGGCATGAGCCTGCGCGATTTGCTCGGCTGCGAGAGCAACGATCTCTCGAAGCACCGCCTCGATCTGTCGAAGCTGACCCGAAAGCACTGTTGCGTGCGGGGCGCCTGTTGGTTGCACCGTAACGGCGGCGACCCTCTGCTCTGTACCATCAACAGTTCGTCGTTCACCGAGGGCGATGACAGCGCACGCCGTGCGATTCTCACCTTCGAGGTCATCAACAACCGCATCCAAGTGGGCGTGCAGCAGCAGGCCAATGAGATGTTCGAGGCGTTTACCGCACGCGAACGCCAGGTCTTCGAGTTGATCGCCCAGGGCCGCTCGACCAAGGAGATCGCACGCCAGCTCGAAATCAGCCCGCGCACGGCGGAACAACACCGGGCGAAGATTTACGCCAAGGCGAAAACCCGGAATATTGCGACGCTGGTCCTCTTTGGCCAGGCGCTCGGCCTCCGGATCAAACCCGATTTCAACATGGACGACGGCGATTGACCGTCATCAGGCTGGAAACGGCCGCAACGGCGCTTGCAAACATTGGGCCTCGATATCACCATCGGGGCCCTTTTCGTATGCATTCGGCCGGGAGGCATCCATGATCTACGACCATCGTACCTACATCGTCAAAGCGGGCACCATCCAGAAGGCTTTGGCGCTCTATAAGGAGCACGGCTATGCCGCTCAAACCCGGCATTTGGGCAAGCCGGTGATCTACGGCTTCACCGATGTCGGCGACGTCAACTCCTACGTCCACGTCTGGGCCTACGAAGACGCCGCCGACCGCGCCAAGAAGCGTGCCGCCATGCAGGCCGATCCGGAATGGCAGGCCTACCTGGCGAAAAGCGCTGAGGCCGGTTACCTGCTCAGCCAGAACAACAAGATCCTGGTCTCCACCGGCTTCGAGAAGTAACCGGCACCACGCCAAACCGCCGCCGGCACCGTCCCCGCCCGCGCGAAAAATTGAATTGCGCAGAGAGGTCCCCGGCCTTAGCGTCCGGCCATGGCTTCTCGCTCCTCGAATACCCGCAGATGGCTGGTGCTTGGCGGCCTTGCGGCTCTCGCCCTTGCCGCGTCGCTGACACGGGGTTTCGGTCTCTTGGAGACCGGCGCAGGTGCCCAATCCGTCACCTACCGCTTCGCCGAAGTCAGCCGTGGCCCGGTCCGGACCGTGGTGTCGGCGTCTGGCAGCGTGCGCCCGGTGGTGATGGTGCTGGTCGGCTCGCAGGTGTCCGGCCAGATCGCGGAACTCCTCGTCGACTTCAATTCGGTAGTCAAACAGGGCGAGGTCATCGCGCGCCTCGATCCCGCCACCTTCCAGGCCCGCGTCTGGCAGGCCGAGGCCGATCTCAAGGTGCAGGAAGCCAACGTCGGCATGCAGGAGGCCTCGCTGATCGAGATGGCCGCAGAGGTCGACGGCGCCAAGGCGGCGCTCGACAACGCCGCGCAAGACTTCAAGCGCAAGAAGGAACTGCTGGAGCGCAAGGTGGTGGCGCCGAGCGTGGTCGACACCGCCATTGCGCTCCGCGACCAGGCCGCCGCCAAGCTGCGCGCGGTCAAGGCGCGCCAGATGATGCAGGGCGCGCAGGTCAAGAACGCCAAGGCGTTGGTCGAGGAACGCCGCGCGCAATTGAAGCAGCGCCAGCTCGACCTCGACAATTCGATCATCCGCTCGCCGGTCGACGGTGTCGTGATCTCGCGCAGCGTCGATGTCGGCCAGACCGTCGCCGCCAGCCTGCAGGCGCCGACGCTGTTCACCATCGCCCAGGATCTCCGCAAGATGCAGGTCGAGGTCAGCGTCGACGAGGCCGACATCGGCCGCATCTTCGACAACCAGAAGGTCGTCTTCACGGTCGACAGTTTTCCCGGCCGGGAGTTCGCCGGCCACGTCAAACAGGTCAGGAAGGCGCCGACGGAAATCTCCAACGTCGTCACCTATACCGTCGTCGTCGCCGCCGACAATCCGGACCTGTCGCTGCTGCCCGGCATGACCGCCAACGTCTCGGTCGTCATCGGCAAGCGCGACGAAGCGCTGCGCGTACCGGCCGCCGCCCTTCGCTACCAGCCGCCAGCCGGCGGCGCGACGGCGGCTTCGTCGACACCCGGCAGCGGCACCGACCGCCTGGTCGAGCGGCTGAAAAAACAGCTCGATCTCAAGCCCGAACAGGAAAGCGCCGTGCGCGAGGCCTTCGCCGAGGTCGGTAAGAAGGTGCGTGCCATGCGCGAGGCCGGCGCCAGCGCCGACGAGGTCAACGCCGCGCGCGAGAAACTCCGCCAGCAGGCGCGCGAGAAGGCCGCCGAAGCCCTCGACCCCAAGCAGCGCGAGAAGTACTGGGAACTGGTCAAGGAACGCGCCAAGCGCCAGACCGCGCGCGGCCGCGTGTGGATCGTCGGCAAGGGGGGCAAGCCCGAAGCGGTTTCCATCGTCACCGGCATCTCCGACGGCGCCCTGACCGAAGTGGTCTCGGGCGAGCTCAAGCCCGGCCAGAAGGTCGTCACCGGCCAGACCGCCCAGCCCAAGGACTCCGGCCGGCGCTGGAGCTTCGGCTTCTAGGCGGCCGGCGTGGACGCAGCCCCAACAGACGCCATCATCCAGACCGAGAACCTCGGGCGCGAGTATTTCGTCGGCGCCCAGCGGGTGCAGGCGCTCTCGGAACTCAACCTGACCATCGAGCGTGGCGACATGGTCGCCATCATGGGACCGTCGGGGTCCGGAAAGTCGACCTGCATGCACTTGCTCGGCTGCCTCGATACGCCGACGTCGGGGCGCTATCTCTTCGACGGCGTCGACGTCTCCAACATGGACCGCGACGAGCTTGCCGCCATCCGCAACGCCAAGATCGGCTTCGTCTTCCAGTCGTTCAACCTGCTGGCGCGCAACACCGCGCTCGCAATCGTCTAACTGCCGTTGCTCTACGGTGCGCGCGAACGTTCGACGCGCCATGATGCGGCCAGGCGCGCGCTCGAGGCGGTCGGCCTGGCCGAGCGCATCCACCACGTGCCGAGCCAGCTTTCCGGCGGCCAGATGCAGCGCGTCGCCATCGCCCGCGCGCTGGTCAACGAACCCAGCCTGCTGCTAGCCGACGAGCCGACCGGCGCCTTGGATACCCGCACCGGCGA
>JAYOXJ010000178.1:0-7728 GCA_038152725.1 Rhodospirillaceae bacterium | reverse complement strand
TTGGTGAAGCGCCGGCCGCGGAAGTTCGGCATCGGGTTGGTCTTGCGCCAGACCACGTCGTTGAGCATCCAGAACCCCATGTCCTGGAGCAGCGCACCGACCCGGTAGATATTGTGGTAGGAGCCGATCACCCAGAGCGTGCCGTCGGGTTTCAGCACACGGCGCGCGGCCGCGAGCCAGGCGCGGGTGAAATCGTCGTACTGGGCGAAACCGTCGAAATGGTCCCACTCGTCGTCGACGCCGTCGACGCGGGTGTTGTTGGGCCGGTGCAGTTCGCCGCCGAGCTGGAGATTGTAGGGCGGATCGGCGAACACCATGTCGACGCTGGCTTCCGGCAGCGCGTTCATGATCTCGACGCAGTCGCCCACCAGGATGCGGTCTTCGCCGTCCTTCGCGGGTGCCTGGTCGCCCTTAGCGGTGGTCGCCGGCCTGCCGGCGCCGCCGTCATTCTTGTGATCTCTGCCCATGACCGCGGCAGCATGGCGGGGGTCGGAGTCGGGGTCAACACATAAATAGAATCAATGACTTAGAAGGATTCCGTTCGCAACATATGGAGTCCCGTCACGACGCCGGACTCAACATCTTGCGGATCGGCGCAAACGACTTTCGGTGCGCCGGGCTCGGCCCGAGGCGTTCGAGCGCCGACTTGTGCTGGGCGGTGCCGTAACCGGCGTTGGCGGCCCAACCGTAACCCGGAAACCGTCTGTCGAGCTCAGCCATCTCGGCGTCGCGGGTCTGCTTGGCGACGATCGATGCGGCGGCGATGGAAAGCGACAGCGCATCGCCCCTGACCACAGTGCGGGCCGGACAGACCAGCTTGGGCGGGCGGTTGCCGTCGACCAGCGCCAGGTCGGGAACCGGCTGGCCGAGGGCTCTAACGGCACGGCCCATCGCCAACAGGGTCGCGGCGAGAATGTTGCTGGCGTCGATCTCCTCGACCGAGGCCGAACCGACGCCGATCCGCGCCACCGCGCGGAGCATGCACAGCAGTTCCGCCCTTCGCGCCGGCTTGAGCTTTTTCGAATCGTCGAGGCCGGCGGCGAGTTCCGCTGGAAGAGTCTCCACATCGAGTACCACGGCGGCGGCGACCACCGGCCCCGCCCAGGGACCGCGTCCGGCCTCGTCGACGCCGCAAACGGTATGAAAGCCCTCTTCCCAAGCGATCCGCTCAAGGGCGAGATCAGGCATCCGGGCCGTCTTTCTTTGCGGCCTTCTTCGGCGCCGATTTGGTTTCCGCCTTTTCAGCGGACGTTTCTTCCTTCTTCGGCGCCGCCTCAGCCTTCTTGGTTGCCGACTTGGCATTCGCTTTTGGTGCCGGCTTGGCATCCGCCTTTGGCGCCGGTTTGGGTTCCGGCTTCGACGCGGGCTTCGCTTCCTTTTTCGGCGCGGGCTTCTCGTCTTTCTTCGCTGCCGGCTTGTCGTCCTTTTTCGCCTCGGCACCGGCTACGTCATTCGCCGGGGCATTGGTTTGTTCGGGCAAAGTCGGCTTGGCCTCTGCGCTAGGCTCGGCTGCCGTCGCCGTTTCGACGGCAGGTGTTTCCTTGGCTCGCTGCGCCGCCTCCTTGGCGGCCTGGCCGCGCTTTCGCGCCAGCCGGCGGCGGCGGATCCACAACACCAGCAACCGGCGCTGGCGCTGCGCGCGGGTCAGCGCCTCGCCGGCCGCTTCCTGGATGGCTTCCGCCTCCGGCGCATAGACCATGCGCAATAGCTGGCGGCTTTCGGTGACGCCGTCCTGGGCGAGCTTCTGCAAGCGTCGGCCGGTCAACACATAGAGCGGGCTGAGCGCCAGGCTCAACACCGTGACGGCGGCGATCAGGCGGCGCTCGTCCTCGCCGATGACGCCCTTGCCGGCGCCGATGCCGGCCAGCACGAAGGAGAACTCACCGATCTGGGCAAGCATGATGCCGGCCAGGAAGGCGTGCTGCCAGGACTGGCCGAACAGCCCGAGCGCGGATACGTTGAGCGCCGTCTTCACCACCGCGACCAGGAAGAACAGGAACAGCACGGCGCCCAGGTTCTGCCACAGGTAATCGAGATCGAGCAAAAGCCCGACGGAGAGGAAGAACACCATCATCAGGATGCTCTGGATCGGCTGGGTGACGGCGACCATCTCGTGGCGCTCGGCCGAGTTGCCGATCACCAGGCCGGCGAGAAAGGCGCCGTAGGCGGCGGAAAGCCCTGCGAAGCCGCAGAACGCCGCAATGCAGAAGCAGAACGCCAAGGCCGAGAGCGGCTTCAGATCGACGTTTCCGGCGACCAGCGTCAGGAACGGCAGGTGGATCTTGCGTCCGGCGCTCAAATAGAGGATCAGCACCACCAGGAAGCCGATCGAGAGCAGGATCTTCGGCAACACCATCCAGTCGAAGCCGTCGCCGGCAAGGCCGTTGATGGTCAGGATCATCGGCACCACGGCCAGGTCCTGAGCGACCAGCACGCCGACGGCGATGCGCCCGGTGTGGGTGCGCAGTTCGCCCATGTCCTCGAGAATCTTGACCGCGACGGCTGTCGACGACAACGCCACGACGAAACCGAGCAGCAGTGCCATCGGCAAAGACCAATCGAAAAGCCGCGCGCAGATCATCATGATGCCGACGCCGACGCCGATCTGAATGGCGGTAACGCCCACGGCGACCTTCCAGATATGGCGGAAATTTCGCAGCGAGAGTTCCATGCCGATCAGGAACAACAGCATCAAGACGCCGAGTTCCGCCAAATCGTGAATTTCGCCCCGGTCGGCGACCAGGCTGAGCCCGGACGGCCCCAGCAGGACGCCGGCCAGGATATAGCCGACGATGGCCGGCTGGCGCAGCCGCGTCATGGCGATGCCGCAGGCGAGCGCGGCCAGCGCCACCGCGGCGATGCCGGTCAGAGCGGCGTGTGAGTCGGCTTCCATGACGCCATCCTGCTGTCCAGTACAATGGGTTCACTATAACACGTGATTTTCCGGCGCGCCCATTCACCCGGAAACGATGATGACGACGATGCCTGTCGCCAGCATGATCGATGCGACAAGCCGCAGCGGCAGGTGGCTTTCGCGCAGCCACAGGCCGCCGAGCAGCACCGAGGCGGGGATGGAGACCTGGCGCAGCGCCGCAACCGCGGCGACGTCGCCGTCGGCGCTGAACGCCCACAGGATCAAGAAGTAGGAAACGTAGCCGACCAGCCCGAGACCGAGCATCTTCAGAGGCTGGGCGCGCAGGACGGCGACGGCGCGCCGCTCGACGGCGCCGTAACCGACCAGGCGGAACATCACCATGTAGATCGGTGCCATCAGGATTTCGATCCAGAAGAACACCACCGGCGGCGGAACCAGTTTGACCGCGTGCGAATCGGCAAGCGCATAGACGCCCGTGCCGCAAAGCGCCATCAGCGCAAAGGCGAGTGCCGCCGGATGGTCGAAGACGCGCAGGCCCGGACGGAATTGGATCAGGAAGGCACCGGCGACGACCATCCCGATGCCGGCCAATGTCGCCGCACCGTAGTCGACGCCGAACAACACCACGTTGATCAGCACGATGACCACCGGCGAAGAACGGATGATCGGATAGTAGGCCGAAAGATCGCCGCGGCGGTAGGCGCCGATCAGGCCGAAGCCGTAACAGAGCTGGCCCATCGCGGAAATGGCGAACAGCGGCCATGCCTCCCCGACCGCCAGCACGTCGTAACCCATGTAGAGCGCATGGCCGAACGACCAGCCGCAGAGCACGACGCCGAACATCCACCACGCCGCCTCCTTGTCCTCGTACCCCTTCATGACCGCATTCCAGCCCGCGTGCAGCAGGGCCGACACCAGCACGGCGATGACGATTTCGGTGGCCATGGCGGCTTTCCGGAGGACTTTCGGTTGGGGGTTATCGTGCGGTTATCGGGACAGTATGGAAACGGCGAAGGAGTATTGTTCTGCGGTCTCGAGCAGGCGCTGGTAGCGCCCGGCGGCGCCGCCGTGGCCAGCTTCCATGTTGATCTTCAGGCAAAGCACGTTGTCGTCGGTCTTGCAGGCGCGCAGCCTTGCCGCCCACTTGGCCGGCTCCCAATAGGTGACGCGCGGATCGGTCAGGCCGCCGGCGATATAGAAGGCGGGATAGGCCTGGGCCTTAACGTTGTCGTAGGGCGAATAACCGGCGATCCGCCGGTAGGCTTCCACGTCGGTGATCGGATCGCCCCACTCCGGCCATTCCAGCGGCGTCAGCGGCAGCGTATCGTCGAGCATGGTGTTGAGGACATCGACGAACGGCACGTCGGCAAGGATGGCGCCGAACAGTTCGGGCGCCATGTTGGCGACCGCGCCCATCAGCATGCCGCCGGCACTGCCGCCGTGCGCGGCGATGCGCCCGGGCCTGGTGATTCCTTCCGCGACCAGGGCCTTGGCGACGTCGATGAAGTCGTAAAAGGTGTTGGTCTTCTTCTCGACCCGTCCGTCCCGGTACCAGCGGTAACCCTTGTCCATGCCGCCCCGGATGTGCGCGATGGCGAAGACGAAGCCGCGATCGGCGAGGCCGAGCCGCGCCACCGAAAACGCCGCTGGGATGGAGATGCCGTAGGCGCCGTAGCCGTAGAGCAGCACCGGACGATCGCCGTCGAGCGGTGTATCGGCACGGTAGAGCAGGCTCACCGGTACCGTTTCGCCGTCGCGGGCGGGTGCGAGGATGCGCCGCGTCACGTAGTCTGCCGGGTCGTGCCCGGACGGCACCTCCTGTTCCTTCATCAACCAACGCTCGCGCTTTTCCATGTCGTAATCGTAGGTGCGTTCCGGCGTGGTCATGGAGGAATAGGTGAAGCGCAGCGTCGTGGTGGCATATTCGTACGATCCGCCCAGGCCCAGCGAATAGGCGGCCTCGTCGAACTCGATGGCGTGGCTTTCGCCGTCCGTACCCGTCACCACCAGGCGCGGCAGCGCATTGACGCGCTCCAGCCGGACCCAATGGTCGGCGAAGGCCTGGATGCCGATGACCAGCCGCCCGGCCTCGTGCGGCGCCACGTCGCACCAGTTCTCCGGACCGGGGGCGTCGATCGGTGCCGCGACCACTTTGAAGTCCTCGGCATCGCCGATGTTGGTGCGGATCAACAGCTCGCCCTGCCAGTGGCTGACGTCGTAGTCGTGGCCGCGCTGGCGCGCCGCAATCAGCCGCCATCCGGCATCGGGGTTTTCGCTGTCGAGAATGCGCACCTCGGAGGTCTGGCTGTCGTGCACGTCGATCAGGAGGAAGCGACGGCTCTCGGTCGCCGAGATGCCGACGAAAAAGCCGGGGTCGGTCTCGCGGTAAATTTCTTCGTCGTCGTCCGACGCAGTTCCGATAGTGTGGCGGCGGACGGCGCAGGGCCGATGATTGTCGTCGAGCACGGTGTAGTAGATTGCGCGGCTGTCCGGCGTCCATTCGAACCCGCCGCTGATGCCCTCGATGACGTCCGCGAGGTCGGCGCCGGTGGCGACGTCGCGCAGTTTGAGGGTGAAGATTTCGGCGCCGTTGTAGTCGGCGCTATAGGCGAGCAGCCTATGGTCGGGGCTGTGCTCGCAACCGGCGAGCTTGAAGTAGACCTTGCCCTCGGCCTCGGCGTCGCCGTCGAGCATCAGGGTCTCGGCCTCGCCGTCGCGCGGTTGGCGGCAGATCAGCGGGTGCTCGCCGCCGTCGCGGAAGCGCCGGTAGTAGGCGAAGGGCCCATCCGGCAACGGCACCGACGAATCGTCGGCCTTGATGCGGCCCTTCATCTCCTGGAACAACGCCTCGATCTCTTCCGAAAGCGGTGCCAATACTGCCGCCGTATAGGCGTTTTCGGCCTCTAGATAGGCGCGGATTTCGGCATCGAGGGCCTGCGGGTCGTGCATCACCTTCTGCCACTCAGGGTCGCGCAGCCAGGCGTAGTCGTCGGTATGCGCGATGCCGTGATGGGTGTGGGTGACGGGATGCCGGACGGCGACGGGTGGGGTTTGGTCGGTCATATCGTCTTTCGTAACGCCTTTCCGGTCATGGCAACAGCGCGCCCTTGGCGAGCGCCTTGATTTCGCTCCTTACGGCACCCGGCCGGGGCGCATCGGCAAGGGTCTCGAACCAACGCGCCGGTGCGGTGCGGCCGAGGCGATGGTGCCAGACCACGTCGCGAAGGCAAGCCTCGGCGTCCGCAGGCAGGCGTGCCGGCACGTCGCGGCCGCTCAACGTCGCCCACAGCCCCGCCCAGCAGCGGCCGACCGCGTAGGGGTTGTAGCCGCCGCCGCCGGTGACGATCAGCCTGGGCGCCGCGTTGGCGACCGCCGCCACGGCACGCCAGATAGCGCCGTTGGAAAGCGCGAGCTTGCTTTGCGGGTCGTCGGCCAAGGCGTCGCAGCCACCCTGCAGGTAGACGGCATCGGGCGCGAATTCGGCGATCAGGGGCAGCACCGCCGCCTCGATCAGATATTCGAGTTCCGAATCGTTGAAGCCCGCCGGCACCGGAAGATTGCGCGCAAGGCCGCCGCCCCGGTCGGCGGGCGAGCCCGGGCCGGTCGCCGCCTCGCCCCTTAGCATCGGCCAGCGCCCGGCCTCGTGAATGGAGACGGTCATGACGCGCGGGTCGGCCGCGAAGGCATCCTGTACGCCATCGCCGTGGTGCGCGTCGAGATCGAGATAGAGCACCCGCTCGGCGCCGTGATCGAGCAGGCTGAGGATGGTCAGCACCGGTTCGTTGAAGAAGCAGAAGCCGCTGGCACGGTCGGGTCGGGCGTGGTGCTGCCCGCCGCCGGGTGCATAGATCGCCTGGTATTGGCCGGCCATCAACAGGCGGGCCGCCAGCATGCCGCCGCCGCAGGCGGTCGCCGGGCGGCGGAACATGCCGTCGAAGATGGGATTGCCGTTGATGCCGAGATGATGGCGCCTGGCGACGTCTTCGGGCACGGCGCCGTCCGTTTCGGCGGCGGCGACCGCGGCGATGTATGCCGGATCGTGGAAGCGCGCGAGATCGGTGGGCGTCGCGCGCGGACTGTCGATAAAGGCGTCTTCCAGCCAACCGAGTGCGCGGCAGAGGTCGATCGCCAGGGCGACCCGCGGGATCGACAGCGGATGGCGCGACGCGTAGGAGGTCGAGCGATAGACCTCGCTCGCGATAAAGGCGGTTTTCCTGGGTACCGCGTATTGTGACGGGGGTCCGGCCATGCTCTAAAAGTAGAGACGCGACGGCTGCCGGCCAAGCCCCGCGGATCGAAGCGACGCGGCCGCGAATTTCGATCTTCGGTCGGGGGCCGTCGGTATGTTCGAGCTTTGGATTCCGTTCACCATCGGCGGCGCTTTCTTCCAGAACCTGCGCTCGGCCCTGCAAAAGCATTTGAAGGGGCGGCTGTCGACCGGCGGCGCCACCTACGTGCGCTTCATCTATGCGTTGCCGTTTGCGCTCGTCTATTTCTGGGCGGCGCATCGGTACGGCGGTTATGCGCTGCCGCTTTGGAACGCCAAATTCCTGATCTACTGCCTGCTCGGCAGTATTTCGCAGATTCTCTTCACCTTCGTGCTGATCTATCTGTTCTCGTTCCGAAACTTCGCTGTCGGCACAACGCTGTCGAAAACCGAGGTGGTGCAGATCGCCATCCTCGGCCTGATCTTGCTCGGCGATACCCTGACTCTCTGGGCCGGCGTCGCCATCGGCCTGAGCCTGATCGGGGTGATGGCGATGTCGCTGGCGCAGAGCAAGATCACGCTCTCCAACCTGGCCGCCGGCCTGACTGAAAAGCCGACGCTGGTCGGCCTTCTCTGCGGCGCACTC
>JAYOXJ010000177.1:0-7828 GCA_038152725.1 Rhodospirillaceae bacterium | reverse complement strand
CCGTCGCCGATGTCGATGACGCCGGCGTTCTCGCCCGGCCCGCAGATCACCCAGGGCGCCTTGGTCGGTAGCGTCTTCAACCAATGCTTGGACGATTTGTAGGAACAGTGTTCCGACCACATCACCGAGAAAATGCCGAGTTCGGTCAGGTTCGGCTGACGCCCCAGAATCTCCAGCACCTTGGCGTATTCGGCCGGCTTGAGGCCGTGCTCGGCGACGATCTCCGGCGTGATTTCGGGCTCGTTTCCTGCGGCGGTCTGGCTCATCGGGGTGGGGGCTCCGTGGCGGGCGGTGGTCGCCCTCTTAATAGCAGATGCCTGCCGCTTGGCAACCGGCGCTATCTTTTGCTCCAAGGTCCTTTTCGCATGGTAATGCGCGGGCCGCGCCCGGTGCCGGGCGCCAGGTTGCGATCAAACAGCACCACCTCCTTGCGCCGAAGCATGACGATCAACACCAGCCCCGCGACCAGCCCGCCGACATGCGCCCACCAGGCGACGCCGCCGCCCGCACCGCCGGCCGACCCGAACGCGCTCAGCAGCTGGAAAACCGCCCAGATGCCGAGCACCAGCCAGGCCGGCAGTTCGATGATGAACAGCCACACCAGCGTCTTGATCGGCGCCTTCGGGTGCAGCACCAGGTAGCCGCCGATGACGCCCGAGATGGCGCCCGACGCTCCTACCATGGGCACGCGCGAGCCGGTGTCGGCGAGCGCATGGGCGAGCGCGGCGACGATGCCGCAGACGAGATAGAAGGCGACGTAGCGCTTATGGCCGAGCGAATCCTCGACGTTGTCGCCGAGCACCCACAGAAACAGCATGTTGCCGACGATGTGCATGACGCCGCCGTGCAGGAACATCGAACTCACCAGCGTCGCCCAGGCCGGCAGCCGGGCGACCTCGGGCGCGAGATGGGCGTTGCCGAAGACCACCGCCGGGATGGCGCCGTAGCCGAGCACGAACAGTTGTGCGGCGCGCTCCGTCAGGCCGATCTCGTAGACGAAGACGGCGATGCAGAGTGCGATCACCGTCCAGTTGACGTAGGCGTGGCGGATGTACTTGAGCGGGTTGTTGTCGGCGAGCGGCAGCAGCATCGCTAGAACCGCCAGAAATCCCGGTCGAAGGCGACCAGCATGGCCAGCACTTCGAGGCGGCCGGCGAGCATGGCGAGCGACAGGATCCATTTCGCCGCCTCCGGCAATGGCTGGAAGTTGCCGGCCGGCCCGACGATCGGGCCCAGTCCCGGCCCGACGTTGGTGATGGCGGTGACCGTCGCCGAATAGGCGCTGATCACGTTCAGGCCGAGGAAGCAGAGCGCGGTGGTGAAGACGGCGATGGTGGCGACGAATACGGCGAGGAAGGCGAGGATCGAGTAGGGCACGTCGTCGGGCACCGGGGCGCCGTTGTAGCTCAGCTGGATGACCCGGTTGGGGCTGGCCAGGCGTTTGATATGCGCGCGCACCACCATGTAGATGATCTGGTGGCGGTAGATCTTGATGGCGCTGGAGGTCGAGCCCGAGCATCCGCCGATGTACATCAAGGCGAGGAACGCGCCGACGGCACCCGGCCCCCACAGCGCATAGTCGTCCGAGACGAAGCCAGTGGTGGTGACCACCGAGGTGACGTGGAAGGTGGTCAGCGTCAGCGCCTCGAACCAGTTCATCGGCTTGGTCATGAACAGCCAGATGGCGAGACCGACGCTGGCGATTGCCAACAGGGCGATGAAACCGCGCACCTGCTGATCGGCGAACATCTGCTTGGGACTGCCGTGGGCGGCCTTGATGTAGAGAAAGAACGGCACCGAACCGGCGATCATGAACACGGTCGCCACCCATTGCAGGCCCAAGCTATGGAAATAGCCGAACGAGGCGTCGTGGTTCGAATAACCGCCGGTCGACAGCGTCGTCATGGCGTGGGTAACGGCATCGAAGCCGGTCATGCCGAGCGCGTAGTAGGAGAGGCCGCAAAGCACGGTAAGAACGGCATAGATGACCATCAATTGGATCACCATGCCGTAGACGCTGTTCGAGAACTTCTCTTCCTTGTGCGAGCTCTCGATCTTGAAAAGCTGCATGCCGCCGACCCGCATCAGGGGCAGGATCAGGATCGCCATGGCGATGATGCCGATGCCGCCGAGCCACTGCAGCAGCGCGCGCCACAAGAGGATGCCGGGCGGCATGCGGTCGAGACCGACGAGCACTGTGGCGCCGGTGGTGGTGATGCCGGAGACCGATTCGAACACCGCATCCGCGAAGCCGACGCCGAGGCTCATGAACGGGACTGCGGCCAGGAGGCCGACCACGACCCAGCCGATCAGCGTGACCATAAAAGCCTGGCGCAGCGACAGCCGGATCGAGGTCTTCGGCCAGGTGGCGATGGCGGTGGCGGCGCCCGCGAAACCGGTCAGCAATGCGACGAAGACGAAACCGTGCCAGTCGGCATCGTGGAAGGCGACGTCGGTCAGTGCCGGGATGCAGAGCAACGCCGACATGGAGCAGGCCAACAGGCCCATGAGATGGACGACCGGCCGCAGGTTCAGCATGTCGGGTTCAGCATCTGCTCAGGCGCCCCTGCGCCGGCGGCAACCGGCGTTAATGCAGCGCCGCGATGGCGCTGGTGAAGACGGTGCGGCCGTCGGCGCCACCGAGCGCCGCAGAAATCAATCGTTCCGGATGCGGCATCAGGCCCAGCACGTTGCGCTTTTCGTTGAGAATGCCGGCGATGTGGCGCTGAGAGCCGTTTGGGTTGGCGGCGTCGGAAAACGTTCCGTCCTCGTCACAATAGCGGAGCGCAACGCGATTTTCGCCTTCCAGCCGGTCGAGGGTGTCCTTGTCGGCGAAGTAGTTGCCGTCGTGGTGCGCGATCGGCATGCGGACGACCTGGCCGATTTCGTATTGGCAAGTGAACGGCGCGTCGGTCGCCTCGACCTTGAGCCAGACGTCGCGACAGACGAACTTGAGCCCGGCGTTGCGCATCAGGGCGCCGGGCAGGAGCCCGGTCTCGGTCAGCACCTGGAAGCCGTTGCAGATGCCGATCACCGGCACCCCCCGGTTCGCCCGCGCCGCAACCTCGCGCATGATCGGCGAATTGGCGGCCATGGCGCCGGAGCGCAGATAGTCGCCGTAGGAGAAACCGCCGGGCACGGCGATCAGGTCGACATCGGGCATTTCGGTGTCGCGATGCCAGACCATGTAGGGCGCGGTGCCGACGATGTCGCGGAGCGCCACCTGGGTATCGCGGTCGCAGTTCGATCCGGGAAAAACGATGACGGCTGTTTTCATGCGCGTTCGGGCTCCCCTATCAAGTGCCAGAATTTCAAATGCCAGAAATTCAAGTTCCGGAAATTTCGATCTCGTAGTTTTCGATGACGGTGTTGGCGAGCAGCTTCTCGCACATTTCACCGACATGCTTGCGCGCCGCGTCGGCGTCGGTCTCGGCCAAATCGATTTCGATGAATTTGCCTTGGCGCACGCCTTCGACGCCGGCGAAGCCGAGCGCGCCGAGCGCGTGCTGCACCGCCTTTCCTTGCGGATCGAGAACGCCGTTTTTCAAGGTTACGTGGACTTTGGCTTTCATTTCATTCCTTTCTTGGACGGCCTTTTTCTCAATCCTATCAATGGCTTGCCTACTGCATGGTCTGCGGGCCCTGCAAGTCGCGCGGGCCGCCTTCGGGAAGGATGCCGAGCCTGCGCGCGACCTCCTGGTAGGCTTCCTCGACGCGGCCCAGGTCGCGGCGGAAGCGGTCCTTGTCCATCGGCTCGTTGGTCGCTAGGTCCCAGAGCCGGCAGTTGTCAGGGCTGATTTCGTCGGCCAGCACGATGCGCATCTGGTCGCCTTCCCAAAGCCGCCCGAATTCCAGGCTGACGTCGACCAACCGCAGTCCGATGCCGAGAAACAGGCCGGATAGGAAGTCGTTGACCCGAAGCGACAGCGCCAGGATCTCGTCGATGTCCTGCGGATGCGCCCAGCCGAAGGCGGTGATGTGCTCTTCGGTGACCATCGGGTTGTCGAGTTCGTCCGACTTGAAGTAGTACTCGACGATGGAGCGCGGAAGCGCGGTGCCTTCCGGCATGCCGAAGCGCTCCGCCAGCGAACCGGCGACGATGTTGCGCACCACGATGGTGATCGGGATGATCTCGACCTCGTGCACCAGCTGTTCGCGCATGTTGAGGCGGCGCACGAAATGGGTCGGCACGCCGATTTCGCCTAGGCGCTGCATGAGATATTCGGAAATCCGGTTGTTGAGGACGCCCTTGCCGGTAATGGTGCCCCGTTTGCGGGTTTCTCGAACGTAGGTGTCGTCCTTGAAGTCGAGTACCAGCGTGCCGGGTTCGGGGCCTTCGAACAGCACCTTGCCCCGGCCTTCGTATACCTGCCGACGTCTGGCCATGGCGGGAAATTCCTATCAAGAACGCTTGGTGGCGGGCGCTTTGGCGTAATGGCTTCCTAATGCCCGTTGTTCGCCGCCAGTGCAACGCCGCCCTCGAAGCGCTGTGCGGATGCGAAAACGGCGCAGAAAATTGCTCCCAATCATGGTTAAAAAAAGCCAAAAACCCCTTTACCGCCGCGCGATTCCGCCCGTATACTCATGGCCTTAAGCGGTGCAATCGCCGTAGCAAGGTCTTGAGGGCCGCCAGAGAGTTTTCGGGACACCTCCGGGTAGCCTACGTCCAAAGCCGAAAAATGCTCTGTCCAGGAGGGTGGAATTTCACGGAGGCCGCTGGCTCCCGGCGAGGGGCGATTCGCTTAAATGCCCAGAATTCTTGGGTGCGATGCGGCCCCGGATTAGGGTGAGCGGACTTGAACTACGACGGCTCTAGTGAAGGCGACCAGAATGGGCGTCCCGAAGCCGCCGGCTCCGAAGGGCCCGGCGCTACTGTCCCCATTGTCCTGACTGCGCATCCCGGCAAGGATCTGTTGATCCCCGATGGCGCGTGGATTCTGGGTGGCCAGTACTCGCGTCAGGGTTCCGACCTAGTGGTCAAGGGCGCCGACGGCCAGCTGCTGGTTGTGCGCGGGTTCTTCAGCTTCGCATCCCCACCCGACCTGCACACCGATGGTGGCGCCGTCATCAACGCCCAGTTGGCGACCCGCCTGGCCGGCCCGCTGGCGCCGGGCGAGATCGCCCAGACCGGCCCGCAGGCCGGCCCCAGCGAGCCCATCGGCAAGGTCACCACCGCCACTGGCGTGGTCGAGGCGACCCGCGCCAACGGCACCAAGGTAACGCTCAAGACCGGCGATCCGGTCTACCAGGGCGACATACTGGAGACCGGCAAGAACGGCGCCGTCGGCGTCGAGTTCGCCGACCAGTCGACCTTCTCGCTGGGCGATTCGGGCCGTATGGTCCTGGACGAAATGGTCTACGACCCGGGCGGCCGGGCGCAGGGCAACTCGTTCGCCATGTCGATGGTGCAGGGCACTTTCTCGTTCGTCTCCGGCCAGATATCCAAGACCGACCCGGAAGCCATGGTGCTCAACACGCCGGTGGCGACCATCGGTATCCGCGGCACCACCATCGCCGGCAAGGTCGGCGGCGAGGGCCAGGAGAACACCCTTTCGCTGCTGCCCGACCCGAACGGCTCGACCGGCGAAATCGTCGTCTCCAACGCCGCCGGCACCGTGGTGCTCAACACCATCGGCGCCACCGTCACGGTGGTCAGCGTCAGCCAGCCGCCGCCGCAGCCGGTGACGCTGTCGGCGCAGGAGCTGGCGTCGCGCTACGACAACGTGCTGACCATCAATCCGGCGCAGCCGCAAGCGGCGCCCGAAAACGCGCCCGACCAGGGCCCGCCGCCCGAGGTCATCAACGCGCTCAACGAAATCGGCGAGCAGCTCAACAAGGCGGTTGTCGAGGGGTTGCAGCAACAGCAGCAACATCAGATCAAGTTCGAGCAGATCAAGGTCTTCCTGGACCAACTGTTCCGGCCGCCGGAAATCGATCCGCTGCCGTTCTTCGAACAATTCAAATCGATCGCCAAGGACTACAGCGGCACCACTGGTGAGCTGAGCTCGATTATCAAGGCGATCTCGGCTGCGACAGCGGCGGCGAGTACGGCCGAGAACGTCGCCGCCGCCAAGACCGCGGCGCTGCTCGCCGATGCAAAGGCGGTGGCCAAGTCGGCATCGCTCGGGTTGTCGGCGTCGCAGGCGGAAACGCTGGGCTCCGAACTCGGTGCGCTGGCGACGGCGCCTTTGAAGTCGCTTGGCGCGGCGGCGATCTCGTCGACGGCGTCGAGCCTGTCGAAAGCCGTATTGGCGGCAGCCGCCGCTGCGGCAAAAGGCGAGACCATCTCGTCGGAACTGATCGCCGAGTTGACGGCCAGCGCCAATGAGCTGACCACGGTGGCGGCGCGCATCACCAAGATCGTCACCGCGGTCACCGGCAAGTACACCGTCACCACCACGACTTCCAACGGCGTCACCACCACCAAGCACGTGTTCGACAAGACCAACACGCCGGGCGCCGCCGACAAGGTGCTGACCCAGGTGAAGACGGCGGCGGAAACCGCCAAGGCCAATGGCCAGGATGCGACCACCATCGCGACCACGGCCAAGAACACGGTCGCGACGAATTTCAAGACGGTGGTCACCAGCCAGTTGGCCTCCGACCAGGACGGCGATACCGACATCGTCCAGTTCAACGATCTTTCGACCATCGTCGATGGCGTAAAGTCGAAGGTCCAGGCGGTCTCCGCCGTGGCGCTCAACGCCGGCGGCGGCTTGGCGCTGATGCGTTCGGCGCTTTCCGTCGCCGAAAGCGCGGCGACCAAGGCGGCCGAGACTGCGGCGCACGCCAAGACCACCATGGACCCGGCCGACGTCGCCGAGATGCTGAGCGCCGCGCAGTTGGCGATCCAGGCGGCGACCGACGCCGAGACCTTGCGCGGTCAGGTCGACCAGTTGGTGGTCATTTCCGATCTGCAGTCCGGCATCGATCCGTCGGCGCTGGCGCACTTCCTCGATGCCGTCGACCAGGACTCCTCCGCCGAGACCCATTCGACTGGCGCCACCGCCGCCATCAAGGCCGCGGTCGAGTCGTTGGAGGCGGCACAGGATTTCATCGACGGCACCTTGGCCGCGACGTTGAGCGTCGCCACCACGGGCGAGCGCGAGAGCTTCGTACCGCTGTGGAAGCCGCCTTTCATCTCGAAACTAGCCGCTGAGGACCGTTGTCACTTGAACGGCCTCGCTATGGTCGCAGGCCGGCCCAAGTATGTTACTGCTGTCGGAGAGGCCGACGTTGCCGATGGTTGGCGTGACAAGCGCAACGACGGTGGCGTTGTACTCGAGGTGCCGAACGGGCGCGTGGTTGCCGCTGGTCTCTCCATGCCACACTCACCGCGCGTGCATGAAGGGAAGCTTTGGCTGCTCAATTCTGGCACCGGAGAACTCGGCTTCGTGGAGCCGAAGTCAGGCCGCTTCGAAGCAGTGGCATTCTGTCCCGGATACATGAGGGGGCTCAGCTTTCATGGAGATTATGCAATTGTTGGGCTGTCCCGTCCGCGCGAGCGAGGCACCTTCTCGGGCTTGGCTCTCGATGATGTGCTGGCCAAGCGCAACGTCGACGCGCAATGTGGTATCTACGTCATCGATCTACGCAGCGGTGATGCCGTGTACTGGCTGCGTATAGATGGCATCGTCCAGGAGTTATACGATGTGGTATTCTTGCCGGGCGTGCGGCGACCGATGGCTTATGGCTTCAAGTCCGACGAGATCAGGCGCACGCTCAACGTCGGCGGGTTCGGTACGCTGTAGCTCAATGACCGGAGCTCTTTGGATGACGGGCGGACGATGAACGAACTTTGGCGACGCATGATGGCTTCGCCGGCGCT
>JAYOXJ010000176.1:0-7831 GCA_038152725.1 Rhodospirillaceae bacterium | reverse complement strand
ACGTACATCGTAGCCATTGTAGAACCCCTATAGGCTCTTAGCTACTTCAGCCCCATATTGATTATCAACACGTTAGTGAATTTCATTCTGGCCGTAACATCGCGGTCCGAACCTGACGACCATAGGATCGTTGATGGCCAAAACGCGACCGCACGCGACCGACACAACGGGCATGTCATGGCCCAGGCGCTTCGCCGCTTGGATCGCACGACCGTTCCGGCGCAAAAAAAGCGCAAGCAGGCCGACAACGGTACGGACCAATTCTTCGACGGCGAGGATCAGGACGTCGATGAACCCGATACACCCTGGCCGGTCCGCCGACTGGATGCGTTGCAGCGCGTTTGGGGCGAAGGTTTCACTACCGCCGGCGAGGCCATTCAGCTGGAAAAGTTGCTGCCGCACTTGGACCTGTCGGAAAAGAAGAGCGTGCTGTTGCTTGGTGCCGGGCTCGGCGGCGCCGGACAAATGATCGTCGAGAAAACCGGCGCCTGGGTCACCGGCTACGAGAGCGACGCAGACCTCGCGGCACTGGGCAAGGAACGCATCCGCATCAAGGGGCTGACGCGGCGCACGCCGGTGACCTACAGCAGTTACGAAAAAATAAAGATCAAACCGAAGTCCTTCGACGTCTGCATTGCGCTGGAAAAGCTGTATACGGTCTCCGACAAGAAGGCGGCCCTCGAGGCCATCGTGGGCGGGCTGCGTTCGAACGGCGAACTCTGGTACACGGATTTCTGCCTTCCCAGTACCGAAGCCCCTATTCCTGCCTTGCGCGAATGGATAGAAAGCGAACCGGTAACGCCATCGCTCTGGCCCGGCACCGTCACCCAGGCCCTGCTCGGCAAGTTCGACCTCAACGTGCGTGCCGCCGCCGATGTCACCCGCGAGCACAGGAGCCGCATCTTCCGGAGCCTGTTCACCTTCCTCGCCGGCACCAACAAGGCGGAACTGCTGGAGATCGTCGATGGCCTGTTTCCGGAACTGGAAGCGCTCGGCAAACGTATCGCCGCCATAGACAGCGGCGGGCTCAAGGTGATCCGGTTCCAGGCGTTCAAGAACCCGGAGAAGCGGAAGGTCGGGTTTTAGGATCGGTTGAGGCAGCCCAGAACCGAATGAGAGCCGGCCGGTGATCCCGGGCCGGCTCTCATGATGCCGAGGGCATCCCCACCCCCTCTAGTCCGGATTAAGCTGCCTTCGAAGACGCTTCCTTGACCTGCTGGGTCAGCGCCCTGATCTGCCCGGTTCCGCTGGCGATCTCACCCATGTTTCGGGTGATCTCGTCGACGCCTTGCGATGCCGTCTGCATGTTGGTCACGACCTCGCTGGTCACCGCGCTCTGCTCCTCGACGGCGGCGGCAATGGCGGACGAAATCTCGTTCACTTTGCCGATGGTCTCGCCGATGCCCTGGATGACCTGCACGGCCTCCGATGTCGTATTCTGGACTTCGCTGACCTGCTGGCCGATTTCCTCGGTCGCCTTGGCCGTCTGATTGGCGAGATTCTTCACCTCGGATGCGACGACGGCGAAACCCTTACCCATTTCGCCTGCACGGGCGGCCTCGATCGTCGCGTTCAGCGCCAGCAAATTGGTCTGGCTGGCGATATCCGTGATCAACGAGACGACATCGCCGATCTTCTGTGCGGCTGTCGCAAGCGCCGAAACGATTTCCGTGGTGTGGTTGGCCTGATCGACGGCCTCTCCGGAAATTTCGCGTGCCATGGAAACCTGGCGCGTGATTTCCTGTACCGAAGCCGCCATCTCCTCTGCGGCAGCGGCCACGGTCTGGACGTTGGAACTGGTCTGGTCGGCGGCGGTCGCCGCGGTGCTGGCCTGCGCCGACGCGTTGTCCAACGCGGTAGCGATTTCACCCAGGTCCCTGTCGATATCGCGCTGCAACTGGGCGCGGCGTTCGCGGGTTTTTACCTGATCGGTCACGTCGGTGGCGAATTTGACGACCTTGAACGGCTTTCCATTCATGTCGAGAATCGGGTTGTAGCTGGCCTGGATGTAAATCTCCCGGCCGCCCTTGCCGAGGCGCTTGTACTCGCCCGCCTGAAATTCGCCACGGCCCAACTTCGCCCAAAATTCCTTGTACTCGGGGCTGTTCTTGTAGGCCGGCTCGGCGAACATGCTATGGTGCTTGCCCTGGATTTCGCTGAGGCTATAGCCCATGGCGTTACAGAAATTCTCGTTGGCCGTGATGATCGTGCCATCCAACTCGAACTCGATCACCGCCTGGGACTTGGAAATCGCGTCCAACTGGCCCTGATAGTCGGCGTTCTTGAGCTTCACATCGGTGATGTCGGTGGCGAACTTGACCACCTTGAAAGGCCTACCGGATTTGTCGAGGATTGGGTTTTAGCTCGCCTGGATCCAGATTTCCTTGCCGCCCTTGCCGAACCGCTTGTATTCGGCCGCCGCGAACTCACCGCGGCCAAGCTTCTCCCAAAACTCTTTGTACTCGCTGCTCGCGGCATAATCGGGATCGACGAACATCCGGTGATGCTTGCCGACGATTTCGTTCTTGGCGTACCCCATCGCATTGCAGAAATTGGGGTTTGCATCGATGATCGTGCCATCCAATTTGAATTCGATGACGGCTTGCGATTTTCCCAGTGCTGCCAGCGTCGCCGCAGCAGTGTCATTCTCCCGATTGAACATGGCTCTCTCCGGTTTTTTAATTCAGCGGTAAATACTCGGCCAAAAGGCATAGGAACTTAACATCGTCGCTATACCTTCTGCAATGACCCCATGTGCAAATTTTGTGCAGTAATTTACTCGGAAATAGCACCGGCCAGACAACTCCGTTACGATGCAATTTCCATGGAATTCGCCTAAGATCGCCATGCGCAGCAATAAGGAACGAGACCATGAGTGAACGGGACTATCGCACAACCGCCGCCGCAAACGGCTATGGCGAACCCATGGAAAAAAGCCTGGAGCCGAACCGCTACAACCCGCATCACGTCCACGACGTGGCGCTCTACCTCTACATCCTCGAAGGCGAGATGAGCCTCGACATCGACGGCCCCGAGGGCCTCAAGGAGACCACCTGCCGTCCCGGCGAAACCGTCGAAGTGCTGAACGACGTGCTGCATACCGAACGCGCCGGCCCGGATGGCGTGCGTTTCTTGGTGGCGCGCCGATAGACGACCCGACCGATATCCTGACGTGTTTAAGGCTGGCGCTTGGCCGGTGAATCAGCCGTCGATGTCGCGGAAATGCCGCTCCACGTAGGCCGCCAGTTCATCTGTCCACATGTCGAAATCGACCGCGCCGGAAACGGGCACCAGCCTGACTTCCGGTGCCTCGGGCGCCTCGTAGGGCGCGCTGACTCCGGTGAAGTCGGCGATTTCGCCAGCCCGCGCACGTACGTAGCGGCCGTCCGTATCGCGCGCCGCGCAGATCTCCGCCGGCACGTCGAGAAGGACCTCGTGGAAATTTTCCGCCGTCGCCCTGGCGGCCTTGCGATCGGCCGCGAAGGGCGCAATGAAAGCGGTAATGACGACCAAGCCGGCGCGCGCCATCACTGCGGCCAATTCGCCGGCTCGGCGGATGTTCTCGCGCCGATCCTCGCGTACGAAGCCGAGATCGCTGCTGAGGCCCGATCGCATGAAACCCGAATCGAAGGCGAAAACCGCGTATCCTGCATGGAACAACCTGGCCTCCAGCTCCGCCGCCAGTGTCTTCTTGCCGGACGCCGGCAACCCCGTCAGCCACACGACGCCGCCCCTGTGGCCCTGGCGGCACCAGCGTTCCTCCGTGGCGACGAGGTGCGGCACGCGGGTGATGTTGGTGGACTTCATGTGGAAGATGTATAAGCTGGCGCGGGCAAAGTCCAATGCCGTGAAAACGGCCAAACCCAACATCCTGAGGCCGATATGATCGTCGCGCAACTGAGCGATACGCACATTTCGACGCCCGAGAGCGAGGACGCCAACGGCGTCGCCAACTGGGCCCAGCGCGCCGCCAACCTGGAAGCGGCGGTGGCGGCGGTCAATGCGCTCGCCCAACCGGCCGACGCCGTCATCTTCACCGGCGACATGGTGCAGACGCGCACCGTGGCCGAATACGAACTTGCCCGCGAGTTGCTCTCCGGCCTGGAAGCCCCGCTTTATGTTGCGCCGGGCAATCGCGATTGCCGCGCCAGTCTCCGGCGCACGTTCGCTGCCGAAGGCTACATGGGCGATGCCGGCGATGCGCCGATCCTATATGCCGTCGAAAGCCATCCCGTTCGCCTGGTCGCCTTCGACACCCAATCGGGGGATATGAGAAAGGGCGACGTCGACGCCGAGCGCTTGGACGAACTCGACCGCTTGCTTGCGCGACACCCGGACCAGCCGACATTGATATTCATGCATCATCCGCCGGTCGATATCACCACGTCGAACATGCCCTGGCAGTATCTTCGGCGCGAGGCCGGCGACGAGATCGCCGCTGTCATCGCCCGCCATCGCCAAGTGATCCGCATCTGCTGCGGCCATTCGCACCGTGATTTCACCGGTCCCTTTGCCGGAATCGAGGTCCGCTCCATGCCGAGCATTGCCGTCGACTTAAGGCTCGGCGACTTCGATGACGCCGCGGCTGACCGCCCGCTGGTTTTCGTGCATCGCATCGACGCGGCCGCCGGCACCATGGAAAGCGACGTCATCGTCGCCATGCCGAACGCTCATGCAGCCATGACCACCACCGGCAGCGGCCTGAAAGGGCTGGACGAGCCCCCATCGGCGATGGGATAACGATGACGACGGTTCCACGTTTCTCGAATCTTCGGGAGCGTGCATTTGTTTATTGCGTTCAACGGCGAAGCAAGAGGTAACACCATGCCCCGTATCAGCATCTACGACCCGCCCGGCTGCTGCTCGACCGGCGTCTGCGACCCGGGCCTGAGCGACCAGATGACCCAGTTCGCCACCGCCATCGACGCACTTATGAAGGCCGGCCACGATGTCGCGCGCTACAACATGGGCACGCAGCCCGGCGCCTTCGTCGAGAACAAGATGGTCAAGGCGGCGCTCGACAGCGACGGCATGGATTGCCTGCCGCTGGTGATGCTCGACGACAAGATCGTCTCCAAGGGCCAGTACCTCGACCGCGCCGGCTTGGGTGCCAGCGTCGGCATCGAGATTCCGGGCGGTCAGAAGCAGGCTTCCTGCTGCGCCACCGAGGCGCCGGCGGAAAAGGCCGAGGCTTCGGGCTGCTGCGGTCCGGCGGTGTCGGAAAAGGCCGAAGAAAAGGCCGCCACGACCGGCTGCTGCGGCTGATTCGCGATGCATGTCCTCGACCGTCCGACGCCGACGCTCTTCTTCACTGGCAAGGGCGGGGTCGGCAAGACCTCGCTCTCCTGCGCCACCGCCGTGGCGCTCGCCGAGAAGGGCAAATCCGTGCTCCTGGTCTCGACCGACCCGGCGTCGAACGTCGATGAGGTGTTCGGTCAGACGATCGGGACCAAGCCGACGGCGATTGCCGAAGTGCCGGGGCTTTCCGCGCTCAACGTCGATCCCGAGCGCGCCGCCGAGGAATACCGCGAGCGCGTGATCGGCCCCTACCGCGGCGTGCTGCCGGACGCAGCGATCAAAAGCATCGAGGAACAGTTCGCCGGTGCCTGCACCGTCGAAATCGCTGCCTTCGACGAATTCGCCAAGCTGCTCGCCAACGACGACGTCAAGGCGGGCTTCGACCACATCGTCTTCGACACCGCGCCGACCGGCCACACGCTCAGGCTGTTGAGCCTGCCGACCGCGTGGACCGGTTTCATCGAGGACAGTTCCGCCGGCACCTCGTGCCTCGGTCCGCTCGAAGGCCTGAAGGCGCAGCGCGGCCTCTACGAAGGCGCGGTCAAGGCGCTCTCCGACGGCGCCAACACCACGCTGGTGCTGGTCAGCCGTCCCGACCGTGCCGCTTTGCAGGAAGCCGCGCGCACCAGTGTTGAACTGGCAGAGATTGGCATCAAGAACCAGTCGCTCTGCGTCAACGGCGTGTTCATGGCGCGGGGCAGCGGCGATGTCGTCGCCCAGGCCATGGAGGCACGGGGCCAAGACGCGCTCCAGCGCATGCCGGCCACATTGGCCAAACTGCCACGCCGTGACTTGGCCCTCAAATCAGGCCAGGTGCTCGGCCTCGATGCGTTGCGGGCACTTCTCGGCGAAGGCGATTTGCCGGCGGTTGCCAACGACACTAATGAAATCTCGTTGCCCGGCAATCTCAATGCATTGATCGACGACCTCAACCAACAGCCGCATGGCGTCGTCATGACCATGGGCAAGGGCGGCGTCGGCAAGACCACCATTGCCGCCACCATCGCCGTCGAACTGGCGCGGCGCGGCCACAAGGTTCATCTCTCGACCACCGATCCGGCGGCGCATGTCGCCGACGCCGTCGAGGACATTCCGGCCGGTCTCGAGATTAGCCGCATCGACCCCGAGGTCGAGGTCGAGCGCTACCGCGCCGAGGTATTGGCGACCACGGGCGCCAAGCTGGACGAGGCCGGGCTGGCACTCTTGGAAGAAGACCTGAGCTCGCCCTGCACCGAAGAGATCGCCGTCTTCCAGGCTTTCGCCCGCACCGTCGATGCGGCGCGCGACCGCATCGTCGTCTTAGACACTGCCCCGACCGGCCACACCATCCTGCTTTTGGACGCCGCCGAGAGCTATCACCGCGAGGTTTCGCGCCTCACCACCGGCGTGCCCGAGGCCGTCGCCAATCTGCTGCCGCGCCTTCGCGACCCCAAGTTCACCCGCGTCATTCTCTGCGCACTGGCGGAAGCCACGCCCGTGCACGAAGCGGCCGAACTGCAGCGCGATCTCTCCCGCGCCGGCATCGCCACCTATGCCTGGGTGGTCAATCAATCGCTGGCACCGCTCGCCGTCACCGATCCGGTGTTGACCCAGCGCCGCGCCCAGGAGCGCCGCTACATCGCCGAGGTGATGGCCGAGCACGCCGGCACCGCCCGCGTTGCCATCCAGCCCTGGCGTGCCGAGGCGCTCACCGCCGCGACCGTTCGGGCGGCTAGCGACGCCGCCGACTAAGGTCTGAGCGAATGGTGCCGCGCGCGGCCATCGTCGGGCTTGGCATCATGGGTCGGCGCATGCTGGCCAACATGGCGAAGACCGGCGATTTCCTGCCAAGCGTCGCCTGGGACCCGTCGCCCGAAGCCTGCAAGGCGGCCCAAGCCCTGGTCCCTGCCCTCGCCATCGCCGACGATGCCATGGCCATGCTTGCTTCGGATGACGTCGATCTCGTCTATATCGCGACGCCACCGGATTTGCATCGCGACTATGCGCTGGCCGCCGCCCGCGCCAAGAAACCGATCTACTGCGAGAAGCCGCTCGGCACCGATGTCGAGCAAAGCCGCCGCCTCGTCACCGAGATCGAGGACTTAGGCGCAAGCGCCATCGTCAACTTCACCCTGGCCTCTGCGCCCGCCGCCGACGCCATCGCCAAGGCGCTCGCCATTGGCGCCATCGGCGAAGTTGAGGCGGTCGACATTCACCTCCACTTCTGCCGCTGGCCGCGCGACTGGCAGGCGCCGGCACGCTGGCTCTCCGAACGCGCCGAGGGCGGCTTCGTGCGCGAGACCTTCTCCCACTACGCATATCTGACCAGGCGACTGTTCGGTGAAATCGAACTCAAGCGCGCCGCCGTTCGTTATCCCGCCGACGGCATCTCGGCCGAGACCCAGGCGCTGGCGCTGATGGATTGCGGCGGCATCCCGGTCAGCTTCGAGGGCGGCACCGGCGGCATCGGCAACAGCGGCGCCGACCGGGTCGAGTTCACCGTCTGGGGCAGCAAGCGCGCCTACCGGCTTTACGACTGGAACCGGCTCAGGAG
>JAYOXJ010000175.1:0-7841 GCA_038152725.1 Rhodospirillaceae bacterium | reverse complement strand
GGTGTGAACGGGTCGGCCGGCGGCGCCGTCAGCGGCGGCGAACGGCACCGGCCATGCTTTCCAACCGGCCAAAATTCCGCCATATTGCCGTGCTATTTGTAGGCTGGCGCTGGCGGTTTCCCGAACGCTTCTCGGGAGCCGCGGGCGGTCGCGCGTCTTGGCCTTTGTCATCCACATATGGTATTTAATTTCCCCACATAAACATGATGTAGAGCTAGATCGGTATGGCCGGCCATTCAAAATTCAAGAACATCATGCACCGCAAGGGCCGTCAGGACGCCAAGCGGGCAAAGGTGTTCGCCAAACTGGGTAAGGAACTTTCCGTCGCCGCGCGCAGCGGCTCGGACCCCGATTTCAATCCGCGCCTGCGTCTCGCCATCAACGCGGCCAAGGCGCAGAACATGCCCAACGACAACATCGCCCGCGCCATCAAGCGCGCCGAGGGCGACGACGCGGCGATATACGAGGAAGTGCGCTACGAGGGCTACGGCCCGGGCGGCGTCGCCATCATCGTCGAGAGCCTGACCGACAACCGCAACCGCACCGCCTCGGAAGTGCGCGCCGCGTTTTCCAAGAACGGCGGCAATCTGGGCGAGACCGGCTCGGTCAGCTTCATGTTCGACCGCGTCGGCATCATCCGCTATGCCGCCGACGCGGCCAGCGCGGACGCCATGTTCGAGGCCGCGCTCGAGGCCGGCGCCAAGGACGTCGCCTCCGACGAGGACGGCCACGAGATCGTCTGCGAACCCGACGATTTCTCTGCCGTGCGCGATGCGCTCGAGGAGAAGTTCGGCGCCGCCGAGGAGGCACGGCTCGATTGGCGCGCCCAGAACAACGTGCTGGTCGACGAGGACTCGGCAACCACGTTGTTGAAGCTCTTGGACGTGCTCGACGACAACGACGACGTGCAGCAGGTCTCCGCCAACTTCGAGGTCGACGACGCCGTCCTCGAACGGCTGAGCGCCTGAGCAACGGATAGGGAGTGACAGCGTGCGCTTGATCGGCCTCGATCCCGGCCTTCGCCAAACCGGCTGGGGCATCGTCGCTGTTCAGGGCAACCGCATGCGTCACGTCGCCGACGGCGTGGTCACCAGCGACGCCGCATCGTCGCTGGCCGAGCGCCTGTTGCAGTTGCACGACGGGCTCGCCGCGGTGATCCGCGAATACGCGCCGGCCGAGGCGGCGGTCGAGGAGACCTTCGTCAACGCCAATCCGACCTCGACGCTGAAGCTCGGCCAGGCGCGCGGCATCGCGCTGCTGGTGCCGGCGCAGGCGGGCATACCCGTCTTCGAATACACGCCCAACCAGGTCAAGAAGACCGTGGTCGGCACCGGCCATGCCGCCAAGCAGCAGATCGCGCTGATGGTGAAGACGCTGCTGCCCGGCTCGGATGCGGCGACACCCGACGCCGCCGATGCGCTCGCGGTCGCCATCTGTCACGCCCATCAGCGCGCGCACGGCGGTCTCGCCGACGCGCTATTAAAGGCCGAAGCGGGGGTGTCCCGGTGATCTCCAGGCTCAAGGGCATCGTCGATGTGATCGGCTCGGAGAGCGCGGTGATCGACGTCAACGGCGTCGGCTATCTGGTGTTCGCGTCTGGGCGCACGCTCGGCAAGCTTTCGCGCGGCGAGGCGGCGGTGATCGAGGTCGAGACCCACGTCCGAGAGGACCACATCCATCTCTACGGGTTCTTCGATAGCGCCGAGCGCGACTGGTTCAAGCTGCTGACCACCGTGCAGGGCGTCGGCGCCAAGGTCGGCCTCGCCATCCTGGGCGTGTTGTCGCCGGACGAACTGCTGCGCGCCATCGCGGCGAACGACAAGGGTGCGCTCGGCCGCGCCAGCGGCGTCGGGCCGAAACTGGCGACCCGCATCGCCAGCGAACTCAAGGACAAGGTCGGTCATCTCGCGCTGGGGGTTGCCGCGCCCGGCGCCGGTTCCGGCCAGCCGATCGAACTGCCGGCGGCGGCGCCGACGGCGCTGGCCGACGCGGCCTCGGCGCTGGTCAATCTGGGTTATGGGCCCTCGGAGGCGCTGGGCGCGGTGTCGCGCGCGTCGGGGCTCTTGGGTGCGGCGGCGAGCGTCGAGGCGCTGATCCAGAGCGGCCTTAAGGAATTGGCGGGAGCGGTCCGGTGAGCGCCGACGACGGCAATAGCCCGGAACGCATGGTGGCGCCGGAAGCCATGGACGGCGACTTCGACGAAGGCGCCGGCCCTGGGCTGCGCCCGCTCAAGCTCGACGACTTCATCGGCCAGGCCAAGGTGCGCGAGAACCTGGCCGTGTTCGTCGCCGCCGCCAGGAGCCGTGGCGAAGCCATGGACCACGTTCTGCTGCATGGACCGCCGGGCCTCGGCAAGACCACGCTGGCGCAGATCGTCGCGCACGAACTCGGTGTCGGTTTCCGCGCCACGTCGGGGCCGGTGATCGCGCGCGCCGGCGATTTGGCCGCGATCCTGACCAACCTGCAGCCGCGCGATGTGCTGTTCATCGACGAGATCCACCGCCTCAATCCGGTGGTCGAGGAAATCCTCTATCCGGCGATGGAGGACCGCCAGCTCGACCTGATCATCGGCGAGGGGCCGGCGGCCAGGAGCGTGCGCATCGACCTGCCGCCGTTCACGCTGGTCGGCGCGACGACGCGCTCGGGCCTGTTGACGACGCCGCTTCGCGAGCGCTTCGGCATACCGCTCAGGGTCGAGTTCTATGCGCCCGACGAATTGCGCCTGATCGTCGCGCGCGGTGCCCGGCTGCTCGGCTTCGATCTCACCGACGACGGCGCGCACGAGATCGCGTCCAGGGCGCGCGGTACGCCGCGCGTCGCCGGCCGGCTGCTGCGCCGGGTACGCGACTTCGCCGCCATGGACGGTTCGAAATCTGTCGATGCCAAGGCCGCCGACACCGCGCTCGGGCGTCTCGACGTCGACCGCAAGGGCTTGGACGCCATGGACCGGCGCTATCTCGGCTGCATTGCAGAGAACTACGCAGGCGGTCCGGTCGGCGTCGACACGCTGGCCGCCGCGCTCTCCGAGCAGCGCGACACCATAGAAGAAGTGATCGAGCCGTTCCTGATCCAGAAGGGCCTGTTGATGCGCACGCCGCGCGGCCGCGTGCTGGCGCGCGCCGGCTACGCGCACCTGGGCCTCGCGGCGCCGGCCGGTACGGCGCAGATGGAATTGCTGGCCGAGCAGGACGCCGCCAACGCGGGGGACATCGATGTCTGAGGCGCGCACGGAAATGGCGCACCGTCTTCCGCTCCGCGTCTACTACGAAGACACGGATGCCGCCGGCATCGTCTACTACGCCAATTATCTCCGCTACGCCGAGCGTGCGCGCACCGAGATGCTGCGCGGCACCGGTTTCGCCAGCTCGAAGCTGATGGCGGAGAACGGTCTCGCACTCGGCGTGCGCCGCTGCAACGTCGACTATCGCCGCCCGGCCCGCCTCGACGACGAACTCGAAGTCGAGACCCGGGTGGTGCGCGTCGACGGTGCCTCGCTCGAACTCGAACAACTCGTCTATCGCGACGACGAAGTGCTGGTCGCGATGGATATCAAACTCGGATGCATGACGCTCGACGGCAAGCCGGCACGACTGCCCGGCGACGTCCGCCAGGCGCTGCGCGAACACCTCGCGTGAGCCCAGGCGCGGAAGCCGCATGCCAACAGCCATGAGGAAGTGAACATGGAAAATCAAGTCGTCGACACGGTAACGCTTGGCGGATCCGTGGCTCAATTGGACTTCAGCATGATCTCGCTGTTCCTGCGCGCCGATCCCGTCGTCAAGGCGGTGATCCTGCTGTTGCTGATCGCGTCGGTCTGGTGCTGGGCGATCATCTTCCAGAAGTATTTCTCGATGCGCCGCTTGAACGCGCAGTCCAACGAATTCGAGAAGGCGTTCTGGTCGGGCAATTCCCTGGACGATCTCTACGACCGCATCAGCCAGCAGCCGCGCGACCCGATGTCGGCGATCTTCTCCGCCGCCATGCGCGAGTGGCGGCGCTCGCCGACCGGGCAGAACGGCAGCGGTGCCTCGGTCGGCCTGGCCGAGCGCATCGACCGGGTCATGCACATCACCATGGCGCGCGAGATGGACCGCGCCGAGCGCTACATGACATTTCTCGCCACCACCGGCGCGACGGCACCGTTCGTCGGCTTGTTCGGCACCGTCTGGGGCATCATGCACAGCTTCCAGTCGATCGCCATTTCCAAGAACACCTCGCTCGCCGTGGTCGCGCCCGGTATCGCCGAGGCGCTGTTCGCCACCGCACTCGGATTGCTCGCGGCAATCCCGGCGGTCATCGCCTACAACAAACTGAGCCGCGACCTCGACCGTTATTCGGGCCGGCTCGAGAGCTTCTCCGGCGAGTTCGGCGCGATCCTCAGCCGCGAGCTCGACGGCGGGGTCTGAGCCATGTCGTTCTCCATTCAATCGCGCTCCCGGCGGTACGCGCGCCGGCGCGCCGAGCCGATGGCGGAGATCAACGTCACGCCGTTCGTCGACGTGATGCTGGTTTTGCTGGTGATCTTCATGGTGACGGCGCCGCTGCTGACCGTCGGCGTCAAGGTCGACCTGCCGGAGACCAAGGCCGGCGCTGTGTCGGGCCAGGACGAGCCGTTGGCGATCAGCGTCGACAAGGAGGGCAGGGTGTTCGTCCAGGACAGCGAGACCGACCTCGACGGACTGGTGCCGAAACTGATCGCGATTTCCAGCAACAACCCGGACATCCGCATCTTCGTGCACGGCGACGCCAGCGTGAATTACGGCCGCGTCATGCAGGTCATGGGCCTGATCAACAACGCGGGTTTTCGCAAGGTTGCGTTGATCGCGCGCCAGCCGCGCGAGGCCAAGCCCGCGACGCAGGACAAAAAGCGGAAGAAATAATTCATGCGCGGCGGTCTGATCGGATCGGTGGTTTTTCACGCGATGGTAATTGCCTTCGCGTATTTCGGCCTGCCCATCATATCGCCGCCGACCCTGGTCGATACCGCCATCATCGTCGATGTCGTCGATGTCGCGGACGAGAGCAATCCGGCGCCGCCGCCGCCCAAGCCGGAGCCGCCGAAGGAACCGGAAAAACCCAAGGAAGCGCCACCGCCGCCACCGGCGCCGCCCAAGGCCGAAACCCCGCCGCCGCCGCCGCAACCGGCGCCGGAGCCCGAACCCGCGCCCAAGGCGAAGCCGGAGCCGGAACCCGAGCCGGCGCCGAAGCCCGAGCCCGAACCTGCGCCGAAGCCGAAGGCCGAACCGGAACCGAAGCCGGAACCCAAGCCCGAGCCCAAAGCCGAGCCGAAGCCCAAGTTCGCGGCTAAGAAGCCGCCCCGGAAGCCGAAGCCGCCGGACCAGTTCCAGTCGGTGCTGAAAACCATCGAGGAGCTGAAGAAGCAGCCGCCGCAGCCCAAGCCCAAGGAGCCCGAGGAAAAACCGGCGGAGAAGAAGGAGTCGTTCGAGCAGTCGATCGCCGACGTGCTCAAGCAAAGGCCGTCATCAAAACAACACAATCCCTCGCGACCCTTGTCGATCAGCGAGATAGATCTGGTGCGCCGGCAGATCAGCCAGTGCTGGTTTCTGCCGGCCGGCGCCAAGAACGCCAAGGATATGATCATCGCCATTCACGTGGTGATGAACCAGAATGGCACGGTCAGGGAGGCAAAGGTGCAGGACAGCCGGCGCATGGTCACCGACAACTTTTTCCGCACCTCGGCCGAGGCGGCGCTAAGAGCGGTCTTGAATCCGAAGTGCCAGCCGTTCAAGCTGCCGGCCGAGAAGTATGAGCAATGGCAAACCATGACATTGAACTTCAATCCCACGGAGATGTACTGATGCAATTCGGTCCCAGGTCGAAACGCCGTCGCGGCGTGGGCGTGTTGGCGCTGGTCGTACTGGTGCTGGCGGGCTTGGTCGGACGCGACGCGCTCGCCGAACTGCGCATCGATATCACCAAGGCGGTGGTCGAGCCGATCCCCATCGCGGTCACCGATTTCGTCGGCGCCGACTCGCTGCCGTCCAAGTACGGCGCCGACATGGCGCGCGTCATCGCCGCCGACCTCGAGCGTTCCGGGCTGTTCCGCTCGCTCGATTCGAAGGCCTTCATCCAGAAGGCGGAAGACATCAAGACGCTGCCGCGCTTCGGCGACTGGCGCGTGATCAACGCCCAGGCGCTGGTGCACGGCCGCGCCCACATCGTCACCGACGGACGGCTCCGCGTCGAGTTCCGGCTTTGGGACGTGCTCGCTGAGCAGCAGATGGTCGGGCTCGCCTACTTCACCATTCCGGACAACTGGCGCCGTGTCGCGCATATCATCGCCGACGCCATCTACAAGCGGCTGACCGGCGAGGACGGCTACTTCGATACGCGCATCGTCTACATCGCCGAGCAGGGGCCGGCCAACCGCCGCGTCAAGCGACTCGCCATCATGGACCAGGACGGCGCCAACCATCGCTTCCTCACCGACGGCGGCTCGCTGGTGTTGACGCCGCGTTTCTCGCCGACGCTGCAGGAGATCACCTATCTCTCCTATTATGGCAATCTGCCGCGGGTCTACATCTTCAACATCGACACCGGCCGCCAGGAGATTCTCGGCGACTTCCCCGGCATGACCTTCGCGCCCCGATTCTCGCCCGACGGCAAGAGCGTGATCATGAGCATGGCCAAGGACGGCAACACCGAAATCTACGCCATGGATCTGTCGACGCGCGAGGTGCGCAAGCTCACCAACCATTCGGCCATCGACACCTCGCCCAGTTATTCGCCGGACCAGACCAAGATCGTCTTCAACTCCGACCGCGGCGGCTCACAGCAGCTCTATGTGATGAATGCCGACGGCTCCGGCGTGCGACGCATCAGCCACGGCAGCGGCCGCTACGCCACGCCGGTGTGGTCGCCGCGCGGCGATCTGGTCGCGTTCACCAAGATTCTGGGCGGGGTCTTCTATATCGGTGTCATGTATCCGGACGGCAGCGGCGAGCGCCTGCTCGCCAAGGACTTCCTGGTCGAGGCACCGACATGGTCGCCGAACGGCCGCGTTCTGATGTTCTTCCGCCAGGGACCGATGGGATCGGACGGCACAGGAAGCAAATCGAGGCTGTGGTCGATCGATCTGACTGGCTCGAATGAGCGCGAAATCGTGACCCCGATCGATGCCTCGGACCCGGCCTGGTCGCCGCTGATTCCTTAAACTGCGCCGGCCTCGGCGGGGGTGGATGTAAGCCCCCGGCCGGGTCACGCGCCGTCACGAACTCGTAATATCTTTGTGATTCAACGCTTTTCGCTAAAAAAACGCTTGGAATTGCCGAAAAGGCATTCTATTACATTCGTGATACGCGCCCGTCGGCGGGATTTCAAGCGTCCGCCGTGCGTCCGAGCGTGGCATTTTAGGTGCGACTAAGTGCCACGAACTGACGACGAGATAGCGAAGAAAGCCAATCACAGATTGCGCCGACGCAAGCGTGACGTAGGATTCAATAATTTCCCGATTAGGGGGAGAAAAATATGCGATTCAAGATCTTGAGCGCCCTTGCGGCGGTAGCTTTGTTGGCGGCTTGCGAAACCGCCTCCACGGAAACCGGCAAGGGCTCGGGCAGCGGCGCCAGCGCTCAGAAGCCGGCAACGAGTGCAATGGCCGCGCCGTCCGGTATTAAGCCGGGCTCGCAGCAGGACCTGGTCGTCAACGTTGGCGACCGTGTGTTCTTCGACTTCGACAAGTTCAGCGTACGTCCTGACCAGCAGAGCACCCTCAACAAGCAGGTTGCCTGGATGAAGGCCAACCCGTCGGTTACGGTCGTCATCGAAGGTCATTGTGACGAGCGCGGCACGCGCGAGTACAACTTGGCGCTCGGTGAGCG
>JAYOXJ010000174.1:0-7858 GCA_038152725.1 Rhodospirillaceae bacterium | reverse complement strand
CGCACATGGCGCAGGGTTCCAGCGTCACGTAGATGTCGCAGCCGAGCAGCTTCGGATTGCCGGCCTTGGCGGTGGCCAAGCGGATGGCGATCATCTCGGCGTGCTGGGTCGGATCGGACAGCTCCTCGACCCGGTTGCCGGCCTTGGCCAGCACCTCGCCCTTGGCCGGGTTGACGACGACGGCGCCGACCGGCACCTCGCCGCGACGGCCCGCCGCGCGGGCTTCCTCGAGCGCGATCTGCATGTAGTCGTGCTGATTCATGGCGGCACCGTGGCGCCCATCCACTTCGCCGTCAAGCGCCGCTTGCCGACCGTAGCGGTGCCGCCTACATTGCCGCCATGAATAAAACCCCCGATCTCGCCCAGTCCACCAAGGAGCGCATCGCCAAGGTGATGGCGCGTGCCGGGCTCTGTTCGCGCCGCGACGCCGAGCGCTGGATCGCCGATGGCCGCGTCAAGGTGAACGGCAAAGTACTGGATACGCCGGCCGTCACCGTCGACGACAGCGACGTCATCGTCGTCGACGGCAAGCCGCTGCCGGGCCGCGAGGAGACGCGGCTCTGGCGCTACAACAAGCCGCTCGGCCTGGTCACCAGCCACAAGGACGAGCAGGGCCGCCCCACGGTGTTCGAGAACCTGCCCCCAGACATGCCGCGCGTCGTCTCGGTCGGGCGCCTCGATCTCAACTCCGAAGGCCTGCTTCTGCTCACCAACGACGGCGAACTTGCCAGGCGCCTGGAACTGCCGACGACCGGCTGGATGCGGCGCTACCGGGTGCGCGTGCACGGCTACATCGACGACAAGCGCCTGGCGCAGTTGGCGAACGGCATCACCGTCGACGGCGTGCGCTACGGCCCGGTCCGCGCCAGTGTCGACACCGCCGAGGAAGGCAATACCCGCAAGGGCTCCAACACCTGGCTCAAGGTCGCGCTCTCGGAAGGCAAGAACCGCGAGGTCAGGAAGGTGCTGGCGCATCTCGGCCTCGACGTCAGCCGCCTGATCCGCATCGCCTACGGGCCGTTCCAGTTGGGCAACCTCGCGCGCGGCGCGGTCGAGGAAGTGAAGGGCAAGGTGCTGCGCGAACAGGTCGCCGGCCTCGCCAAGAGAAAACCCAGATGAGAATCGTCGCGGGCGCGCTCAAGGGCCGCCGGCTCGAGGCCCCCGGTGGCAACGACTTGCGGCCGACCTCCGAGCGCGCGCGCCAGGCCGTCTTCAACATCATCGAACACGGCCTCGCCGACTGGCCGGGCAGCCTGGAGGGTGCCAGCATCGTCGATCTCTTCTGCGGCACCGGCGCGCTGGCGCTGGAGGCGCTGTCGCGCGGCGCGGCGCATGCCAGCCTGATCGACAATTCGCCGGGCGCCATCGCCATGGCCAAGAAGAACGCCGCGCATCTGGGCGTGTGGCGCGACGTCACGCTGCTGAAGCTGGATGCCACGCGGCTGGCACCGCCGCCGCTCGCCGCGAAGGCTCCCTGCGGCATCGCTTTCGTCGACGCACCCTACGAGCAGGGCCTGACCGCGCCGGCGCTGGCCGGCTTGGTGCAGCGCGGCTGGCTCGCCAAGGGCGGGCTTGCCGTTGCCGAGGTCGCGGCCAAGGAACCGCTGGCGCCGCCCAAGGGCTACGAGCGCCTGGATACGCGCACCTGGGGTGCCGCGCGGGTCGAGTTCCTGATGCTGGCGGAATAGAAAAAAAAGCAATTCAAGCGCTTCCCGAATTGCGCAGGGCCACAAGCGTGGCCCCGGCGCGACTGCGCCGCCCTCGCGGAGCTTCCGCCGGAGGCGGAACGCGTGAGCGACAAAATGTCAGCGCCGGCCGAATAGCTTCTCGATATCGGCGAGCTTGAGCTCGACATAGGTCGGCCGGCCGTGGCTGCACTGCCCGGCCAAGGGTGTCGCTTCCATCTCGCGCAGGAGCGCGTTCATCTCTTTCGCATTCAGTTTGCGCCCGGCGCGGACGGAGCCGTGGCAGGCCATGGTGGCGCAGACGTCGCCGATGCGGTCTTTCAAGGCCAGCGCTTCGTCCAGTTCGGCCAAATCGTCGGCCAAGTCGCGGACCAGGCCCTGGATGTCGGTCTCGCCCAAGAGCGCCGGCGTCTCGCGCACCACCACGGCGCCGGCGCCGAAGCCCTCCAAGACAAGGCCCATTTCGGCGAGTTCGCCGGCGCGCGCGACGACGCGTTCCGCCGCCGTCTCCTCCAATTCCACGACTTCCGGGATCAGCAGCGCCTGGCGTTCGACGCCGCGCTCAGAAAGCGCCTTCTGAATGCGCTCCTGGGTCAGGCGTTCGTGCGCCGCGTGCTGGTCGACGATGACGATGCCGTCGGCCGTCTGCGCCACCACGTAGGTGCCGTGCAACTGCGCGCGGGCGACGCCGAGCGGGAAGTCGTCGGGCTGGTTGTCGGCCTGGGCCTCGGGATCGGCGCCGGGATCGGTGAAGGGGTCGGCCATGCGCGCCGCCGGTGCCGCGTCGAGGCCGGGCAGCGGTGAATTGAACCTGGCCAACGCCTCGGCCATGCCGCCGGGAACGCGCGTTGCACCCGGGCGATGCGCGAACGGCAACGGCGCGACGTTGCTTCGCCCGCCGCCGTCGGGGCCTGAGCGAAACGCGCCGAGCGCGGTTTCGGAAACGGTGGTCGACGCCCGATGGCCTGCTTCGGCCAGTGCGTGGCGGATGGCGCCGACGATAAGGCCGCGCACCAGTGCCGGATCGCGGAAGCGCACTTCCGTTTTCGCCGGGTGTACGTTGACGTCGACCTGGTCGGCCGGCAATTCGACGAACAGCGCCACCAGCGGATAGCGGTTGGATGCCAGCACGTCGCGGTAGGCGCCCCGGAGCGCGCCGAAGAGCATGCGGTCGTTGACCGGGCGGCCGTTGACGAACAGGAACTGCATGGCGGCGTTGCCGCGATTGAACGTCGGCAGGCCGGCATAACCGGTGAGGCTGATGCCCTCGCGCTCGGCGTCGATCAGGACACTGTTGGCGGCGAAGTCGCGGCCCATGACGGCGCCCAAGCGCTTGAGCCGGGCGTCGAACAGCTCGCCCTGTTCCGGCGCCATGTCGAAGACGCGGCGGTCCGCATCGGTGAAGGTGAAGCCGATCGCCGGATGCGCCATGGCGAGGCGCTTCAGGATTTCGGAGACGTGGCCGTATTCGGTGCGCGGCGACTTCATGAACTTGAGCCGGGCCGGCGTGGCGTAGAAGAGATCGCGCACCTCGACCCGCGTGCCGGTCGGATGCGCGGCCGGTTCGGGTGCGCCGACGGCGCCGCCGGCGACGCGGATCGACCAGGCTTCCGTCGCACCTTGCGGTCGGCTGGTGATCTGGAGCCGGCTGACCGCACCGATGGAGGGCAGCGCCTCGCCGCGAAAGCCGAGATACTGCACGTGCAGGAGATCGTCGTCGGGGAGCTTGGAGGTGGCATGACGTTCGACGGCGAGCGCAAGCTCGTCGGCGCTCATGCCGCAGCCGTCGTCGGCGACGCGGATCAGGCTCTGCCCGCCGTCCTCGATGGTGACGTCGATGCGTTTGGCGCCGGCGTCGATGGCGTTCTCGACCAGTTCCTTGACGGCCGCCGCCGGGCGTTCGACCACCTCGCCGGCGGCGATGCGGTTGACCACGGTTTCGGGCAGGCGGCGGATCGCTGCCATCAGCCTCTCCAGGCCTTGAGCCTGGCGACCGCGGCGGCCGACGCCGGGTTCGGGCTGGCGCCCGAGTCGCCGGCCAGCACCTTGATCAAGGGCCCGGCGAGCGACTTGCCGAGTTCGACGCCGAACTGGTCGAAGGTGTTGATGCCGGAGAGCACGCCTTCGACGAAGACCTTGTGTTCGTAGAGGGCGAGCAGCATGCCCAAGCGCTCGGGATCGAGGCGCTTCAGCAAAATCAGGCTGCTCGGCCGGTCGCCCGGGCAGTGGCGCTCGACCGGGCCCTCGCGGCTGCCGAGCGCCAGGGCCTCGGCCTGCGCCAGCATGTTGGCCAGCAGCATGTCGTGGTGATGGGGCAAGTCGTGGCCGGGCTCGGCGATGCCGATAAACTCGGCCGCGATCAGCGGCGGGCCCTGGTGCAGCATCTGGTGGAAAGTGTGCTGGCCGTTGGTGCCGGTCATGCCGAAGACGACGGCGGCCGGCGACAGCGCCACCGCTTCGCCGGCGAGGGTCACGCCCTTGCCGTTGCTCTCCATCTCGAGTTGCTGGAGATGCGCCGGCAGGATGCGGAGCCGTTCGTCGTAGGGAAGCACGGCGCGCGCCGGCAGGCTCAGGAAGTTGCGGTTCCAGAAATCGCAGAGCGCCAGCAAAACCGGCAGGTTTTCGCCGTCGGGGGCCTCGACGAAGTGGCGGTCCATGGCGTGCGCGCCGGCAAGCAATCGTTCGAAGCGGTCGGCGCCGATGGCGACGGCGGCGGAGAGGCCAACCGGCGACCACAGCGAATAGCGCCCGCCGACCCAGTCCTCGAAGCCGAACACGCGATCGGGCGCGATGCCGAACTCCTGGGCGCGTGCCGGCGCCGAGGTGACGGCGGCGAAATGCGCCGCCACGGCATCCTCGCCCAGCGCCGCCGCCAGCCAGTCGCGGGCACTCCTGGCGTTGCGCATGGTCTCGGCGGTGGTGAAGGTCTTCGAGGCGACGATGAAGAGCGTCGCCGAAAGGTCGAGCCTGGCCAGCGTTCCGGCAAGGTCGGTGGCGTCGGCGTTGGCGACGTAATGGACGCGAACCGGCGCATCGAATTCCGCGAGCGCCGTCGTCACCACCTGCGGGCCCAGGTGCGAACCGCCGATGCCGATGGCGACCGCGTCGGTGAAACGTTTGCCCGAAGCCGCCGTCGCGGTGCCAGCGCGGACCGCGTCGGCGAATTCGAGAAACGCCTTCTTCTGGCCTGCGGCGGTGGCGGCGAAGCCGGCGGGTGTCAGCCCGCCCAAATCGCGAAGCGCCATGTGCAGCACGGCACGGCCCTCGGTGGCGTTGACCGGCTGGCCGGAAAACAAAGCCTTTCGCATATCGTCGAGGCCGGCGGCCTGGGCGAGGGCGCAAAGTGCTGTGATGATTTCAGGGTTCAGCCGCTGGCGCGAGAGATCGAGCCAAAGCCCGTCGAGTTCCCAGCCGAGCGCGTCGGCACGGGCGGGGGCGCGCTGGAACATGTCTGCGAGCGTCGTTGTGGCGATGCCCTCTTGCAGCGCCGCGAGACGGGCCCAGGCGTCGGTTTCGGTGATCACGGGCATGGCGTCGTTCGTGGTGGTGGTCCGATGGCGAATGGGGCGGCCAGCCTAGCAAAGGACGCGCCGGGCAACCAGTACGGCCGCCTAAGCCCGATCAGTTGGTGGTCTTCACGCCCTTCGGCTGGCCCACCACCACCGTGGTCAAACGGTTGGGGTCCAACAGTTTTTTCGCCAGCCGGTCGAGGTCGGCCTTGGTCACTGCCTCGATCAGCCTGTTGCGCTTGTCGAGATAGTCGATGCCGAGATTGTCGAGCTGCATGCCGACCAGCATGCGGGCGATTCGCCCGCTCGACGAGAAGCGCAGCGGGAAGGCGCCCGTGAGGTAGGTCTTGGCGTCCTGCAGTTCCTTGTCGGAGACGCCGTGCTCGGCCATGCGTTTCCATTCGTCGGCGATGACCTTCAGGGTCTCGCCGACCCGCGCGTTAGCGGTGCCGGCGCTGCCCACGGTGAGCGCCGCCGAGTCATACGGGTAAAGGCCGGTGCCGACCGAATAGGCGAGGCCGCGCTTCTCGCGCACTTCCGAATAGAGCCGGGAAGTGAAGCCGCCCGAACCCAGGATGTGGTTGAGCACGTAAGCGGCGTAGAAATCGGGGTCCTCGCGCTTGAGCCCGGCATCGGCGAACATGATGGCGCTCTGCGGCACGTTCCTGTCGACGACGATGGTCTTGCCGTTGAACGCCGGTTCGACTGTCGGTATCGCCCACGGTGCTGCCTTGGCCGGCAGTGCGCCGAAGGTGTCGTCGAGAAGCTTGCCCAGCATTTCGGGCGTGATGTCGCCGACGGCGCCGATCACCAGTTTGTCGCGGGCAAGGCGGCGCGCGACGAAATCGCGCATGTCGTCGGTGGTGATGCCCTCGACGCTTTTCTCGGTGCCGTCGGACGAACGGCCGTAGGGATGGTTCGGGAACAGCGTCGTCATCAGCGTGCGGTTGGCGACGCCGTGCGGGTCCTCGGTCTCCTGTTTGATGCCGATCAGAATCTGCGCGCGTACCCGGCTGACCGGTTCGGCGTCGAAGCGCGGCTTGGTCAGCGACAGCTTCAACAGTTCGAAAGCCTTGTCGCGGTTGCGGGTCAGCGTCTGCAGGTGTCCGCCGAAGCTGTCCTTGGAGGCATCGAAGCCGAGGCGGATTGCCTTGTCGTCGAGTACCTGGTGATAAGTCTTGGAATCGTATTCGCCGGCACCCTCGTCGAGCAGGCCGGCGACCAGGGTGGCGAGGCCTTCCTTGCCGGCCGGGTCGAGGGCGGCGCCGCCGCGGAAGGCGAAGCGGATGTTGATGATCGGATTGGCGGTGTCACGCACCAGCCAGGCGACGATGCCGCCCGGGCTTTCGACGCGCTCGACCTGGACCGCGAAGGCCGGCACCGGCAGGAAGGCGACGACGGCGACGAGGGCGGCGAACAGGGCCGGTGCGGCCGCGAAACGATTGGGCCGGCTCATGAGTTGGGCTCCGAAAGCAGGAAGCTGGTGACGGAATGGCGGATGTCGAAGGTATCGCGCGCCGCCTTGAGGATGGCGGCGGCCTCGACCGCGCCGATGCGCTCGGGCCAGGCCTCGACCTCGGCGACGGAAATCCCCGCCGCCAGCGCCGAGCCGAGCGTGCGCGCGCCGCCAGACAGAGAGTCGCGGGCATAGACGGCTTCCGATTGCATGCGGTCCTTGGCGCGGGCCAGTTCGTCGGCGGTGATGCCGTCCTTGAGGATGCGTTCGATCTCGGCGTCGACGGCCTTTTCCAGCGTCTCCATGTCGACGCCGGCCCGGGGGCTGGCGTGGAAGGTGAACTGGCCGGGTCCGACGTCGTCGCCGGAGTAGTAGGCGCCGGCCGAGATCGCGACCTTGTCCTCGACCACCAGCTTGCGGTAGAGGCGGCTGGACGCGCCGTCGCCGATGATGTTGGCCAATACTTCGAGCGGATAGGCGTTCGCTTTCTCGCCCCACATCAGGCCGGACGCCAGATAGGTGCGGCTCCACGACGGTTGGCGCACGCGCTTGTCCTTGAGCACGATGCGCCTCGCCGCCGACTGCGGCGGCTCCTTCGGCCGCGAGCGGACAACCGGATCGCCGGCGGGGATGGCGCCGTAGTACTTCTCGGCCAGCGGCTTCAGCTTCGCCGCGGTGATGTCGCCGGCAACCACCAGGATGGCGTTGTTGGGCCTGTAATAACGCTTGTAGAAGGCGAGGATGCGGTTGATGTCGAGCGCGTCGATGTCATGGCGCCAGCCGATGATCGGATTGCGGTAGGGATAATTGAGAAACAGCGTCGCGTTGGTCTGTTCGCCCAGCCGCGCGCCCGGGTTGTTGTCGGTGCGCATGCGGCGTTCTTCGATCACCACCTGGCGTTCGGGCTCGACCTCCTTGGGCGTGATCACCAGATTGGTCATGCGGTCGGCTTCCATCTCCATCACCGTTTCCAGCCGGTCGACGGCGATGGTCTGGTAGTAGGCGGTGTAGTCGTAGGAGGTGAAGGCGTTCTCCTGGCCGCCGTTGCGCGCCACGGTCTGCGAGAATTCGCCGGGCCCGCGCGTCTTGGTGCCCTTGAACATCAGGTGTTCGAGGAAGTGCGCGATGCCGGACTCGCCCGGTCCCTCGTCGGCCGAACCGACCTTGTACCAGACCATGTGGGTGACCACCGGCACGCGGGAATTGGT
>JAYOXJ010000173.1:0-7865 GCA_038152725.1 Rhodospirillaceae bacterium | reverse complement strand
GCCCTGCACGCGCCACTACCAGCCGCACCTCACGCTCACCGTCGGCGCCGGATACCCGCGCCGTTCCGGTCGCCGCCGGCATGCCGTTGATGTCGAGGCGCTCGACCGCGCCGACATTGAGGCTGCGCCCCCACACCCCGTCCACGTACCTGGCCAGATCGCGAATTTTCGGCGCCTCCTTCGGATTGACCATGTCGAAGATGATGCGTGATTTCTCCGGCCCGAAGGCAACCACCTGTTTCGGCGAGTTGAACAGCACGAACCTGGGCGGCACGGTGAACCCGATCTTGAGTTCGGGATGCAGGAATTCGCGGCCCCGGCGCACGCCCTGGGTCGGGTCGTCGCCGAATACCATGCCGTCGATGTGATGCAGGAAGACATCGCGCCGCACCAGCGGATGCGTCACCGTCTTGGCGCTGGCCAGGTTCATGGCCTGCTGGATGCGGTCCTCGGTGCGCGGATGGGTCGACATGATGTTGTGGGTGACGCCGTCCTTGCCCTGTTGATGCGCTTCCAGCTCGGAGTGGGCCTTGAGCTTCTTGAAGAAACTGGTCATGGCGTTGGGATCGTAGCCGGCCCGGCTCATGTAGCGCACGCCGAGCATGTCGGCCTCCAGTTCCTGGCCCTGCGAATACTGCTGTAGCGCCATCTGCGCGCCGGACGAGACGATCTGGCCGAGGCCGCTGGGCACGCCGAATACGCTGCCCAGGATGCTGAGCCCGGTCAATCCGATGTTGGTCGCCATGGCGGTGGAGTAGCGCTGCGCCGTGTGCCGCGCGGTGACGTGGCCGATCTCGTGCGCCAGCACGCCGGCCATCTCGGCCTCGTTCTCGGCCAGGGCGAGCAATCCGCGGGTGATGTAGATGTAACCGCCCGGCAACGCGAAGGCGTTGACCTCCTGGTCGTTGAGTACGGTGAAACGCCACGCAATCTTCGGCATCTCGGATGTCAGCGCCAGGCGCCCGCCGACCTCGGCCACGTAGCCGGCGAGATTATCCGAGCGGTAGACACCGCCCAGGTCCTTGATGATTTTCGTGTGTTCCTCGGCCCCGATCCGCGCCTCATCATCCTCCGACATGAAGGCGGTGAAGCTTTGGCTGCCGGTCGCCGGATTGGTCGAGCAGCCACCGCCCGCCAATGCGCACGCGAGAACCACGAGCAACGCAATCGGTTGGCGCAGAAAACGGTTGGCGAGAAGGCGCGTCATGGCGTCGGATTATGGATGGCAGTCCGATTTCCGGCAAGGGTCGGAACGGGGCTGGTGCATCACGTCTTTTCACTTATATTTGAGCCATGAACCAGCTCGACGGCGCTGGCGCGAACCGGCCAGCGCCTTTGTCTTTTTGGGACCGGCTTTCACCAAACCTACGCGGCATGGCGCTGATGGCGATCTCCGCCGGCGCGGTGGCGACGCTGCACACCATCGCCCGCGCACTGACCGCCGACTATCATTCCATGCAGATCGCCTTCGTGCGGACCACCGTGCCGCTGATTTTCCTGGTGCCGATGCTGATCCACCAGGGCCGGCGAACCGACACCAAATGGTGGAGCACGTCCCGGCCCGGTTTGCAGTTCGTGCGCGGCGCCGTCGGTGCCGTCGCTATGATGACTTGGTTCCTTAGCCTGTCGATGATCCCGGTCGGCGACGCCACCGCGATCACCTTCTCGGTGGTCATCTTCGCCTCCATCGGCGCCGTGCTGTTCCTCGGCGAGCGTATCGGCCCGCGCCGCATCGCGGCTATCGTGGTCGGCCTGATCGGCACGTTGATCATCGTCCGCCCCGACATCGACAACCTCAACATGGGCGCCATGGTGGCCTTGGTGTCGTCGATCTTCTGGGGCGCCACGCTGCTCATCGTCAAGGTACTGGCGCGCACCGAATCGAGCCCGACCATCGTGTTCTACGCATCGGTCTATTTCACCGTGTTCGTGACACCCTTCGCGGTCTACTTCTGGAAATGGCCGACACCGGGCGACATGGCGCTGATGATCCTGACCGGCATCCTGGCGCTGATCGGCCAGTTGTCGCTGACCGGCGCCATGCGTTGGGGCGAGGCGACGGCGGTGGTGCCGGTCGACTTCACTAGGCTCTTGTGGGCAGCGGGCATCGGCTTTTTCTGGTTCGGCGAGTTCCCCGATCTCTGGACCTGGGTCGGCGGCGCGGTGGTGTTTGCCTCCACGCTCTACATCACCTATCGCGAGAGCCGGTTGCGAAAGCCGGTTACCGTCAAGGAACCGGGCGTCTCGCCCTGATATCGGTTTTAGCCGAGCCGGCGGAGCTGTGCTTCGCGCCGTGAAATATAGAAGGTCGAGGCGAAAATCACGGCGCCGCCGACCCAAGTCCAGACGTCCGGATACTCACCGAACATCATGAAGCCGAACAACGCCGCGAACGGCAGGCGCAGGAAATCGAACGGCAGGATCGCCGACGCATCGGCGCAGGAAAGCGCCTTGACGAAAGTGGTGTGGCCGATCACCGCCGACGGCCCGAGCGCCAGCAGCCACGGCCAGAGATGCGCCGCCGGCCACTGCCACACCGGCAGCGCCAGCGCCAGCGATACCGGCGTAATGAAAATGCCGACGAAGAACACCACCTTGAATGGATCCTCAGTACTGGACAGGCTTTTCACCACCAGCATGGTGCAGGCCATGCAACTGGCGAAGATCAGCGCCAGCCAGTGGCCGAGATCGAGATCGACCATGCCGGGTCTGAGCACGATCATGGCTCCGGCGAAACCGGCCAACGTCGCCGCCCAGCGCCTGACCCGCACGGTCTCGCCCAGAATCAGCGCGGCTCCGACTGTGGCGAAGACCGGCGCCAGGAAGCTCAGTGCCGTGACCTCGGCGAGCGGGATCATCGACCAGGCATAGAACGAAGACGTCATCGCGCCGCAGGTGAAGACGGCCCGGATCGCGTGCAGCTTGAGCCGGTCTGTCTTGAGCGCGCCCAGACCATTGCGATAGAGCCACGGCAACAAAAGCACCTGTGCGAACACCATGCGGAAGAACAGGATCATCAGCGTGTCCATCTCGAACGAGAGATGGCGGATCAACGCCGCCAGCACGGTCAGGCTGGCGCAGGAGAGCGCCATCCAGATCGCGCCTTCGACGGGTTTCGAGAAGCCGTTCATGCCAGCCAGCCCGCTTCATCGCTGCCGAGCGGCCGGACGGCGCGTTCGAAACCCGGCGGCGTCGCCGACATGCGCAGCACAGGGCCGAGAAACTCAATCTCGCCCCAATGGGTTTGGGCGCGTTGGAGCCGGATACCGAAATCGCCGGGCACCGGCATCGGCTGCGCGCGCGGATCGCCGGCGCCGTCGGTACGGCCAAGCGCCTTCAGCCATTCCGCCGTCCGCGCCAATGACAGACGCACCAGCCAGCTGCCCCCCTCGGTCGCGCGCCTTGCAAGCGCGACCATGGCGCCGAAGGCGCCGAGATAGCCGCTGAGGTAATCCAGCGCCGAGCCCGGCAGATGCGCCGGCTTGGCGTCGTGGCCCTGTTCATGGGCGATGCCGGTGGCACATTGCACCAGCGTATCGTAACCGCGCCGCGCCGCCCATGGCCCCGCACGGCCCCAGGCACTCAACGACACGCAGACGATGCCGGGGTGGAGACGGGCCAACTCAGCCGGGCCGAAACCCCGGGCCGCGAGGCTGTCCGGCCGATAGGCCTGCGAGAACACGTCGGCCCCGGCAATCAGTTGTTTCAGTGTCGCACGGCCGTCGGCCGAACCCAGGTCGATCTCGGCGGCGCGCTTGCCGTGGCCGGTGTCGATGACCAGCTGCTCGATCGACGGCAGGCCTGGGCCGCTGATGCGCAACACGTCGGCGCCGTGTTCTGCCAAGGTGCGCCCGACCATCGGCCCGGCGATGACGCGTGCCAGGTCGAGCACGCGGACACCGGAGAGCGGGCGCGGTCCTGAAGGCAATTGCTGGGCCGGGGCATCGCCGATGCGCTCGATTTCGATCAGCGGCAGGCCGGCGACGGCGACGCCTTGTGGATGCGCCGCCCATTCGGCGTGGTCGCGCAGCATGAACGCCGGCGCACCACGCGCCGCCAGCGCGTCTTCCAGTTCGGGAATGCGCCATGTTGTGATCGCCTTGGCGACAGACTCCCGTTTGGCGTCGGCACTGAGAAGTTTAAGCACGCCTTCGCGGAAATGCGGGAACTGGCAATGCAATTGGATCCAGCGTCCGTCGGCCCCCTGATGGAAGCCGGAAATTTCGTCCCAAGGATCGGCGGCCGGCTTGCCGTCGATGCGAAGCAGCGTATTGGCACGCATGGCGAGCGCCGCCGGGCCGACGTCAACGGCGACCGCCTGTCCCTCTCCGCTTTTCGACCGCCAGAGGTTTGCCGCCGCCAGGCCGACCGCCGCCAGCGCCGCGGCACCGGCCGTACCCATCGGATAGCGGGTCGGCAACACCGGGTCTGCGCCGGTGAGTTGGACGGAACAATCGCCGGCGCGATCGATGCCGGCGGCTGTGAGAATCTGTTCGAGGGCCTGGGCCAGAAATTGGGCGGGCTCTGTCCTGCCCGCCATTACGCGAGGTCCAATGGAAAAATCGGACGTCGCAGGTTCTTGTAGGGCAGGCGCTTCAAGTCCTTGGTCGCCAGCGCGCCGGCGTCAACGATCAGGATGTGCGCTGCGATCGGTGCGTATGCGGCGCGGAAATGGTGAATCGATTTCACCCCCACCACCGCCTTGGCGCGGGGATCGATGCCGGCATGGGTGAAGGTCTCGAGCTCGGTCACCTGCAGCCTGTTCGAGGCGACGACGATTTCGACACCGCCGACGCGCAGCACCGCCGTCGGTCCGAGTTTCTGAACGGTGCCGCCCCACCGGGGCCCGAGCGCCATGTAGCTGCCGTCGGTGACGCGAACCACTTCGCCGGTGAGATCCAACGGCGGGCCGTAGACCGGATCGACCTTGCCGCCGAGGCGCACCGTCGCCGTCGCGCCCTCGCCGGCGGCCACCAGCGCCGCCGCCACTTCCGGGTCGCGGATGGTGCCGAAGGCGGCGTTCTCCAGTCCAGCATCGATCATGCCGGCGAGCAGGAATGTGGAGTCGCCGTAAGCGCCGGAGCCCGGATTGTCGGAGGCGTCGGCGACCACCACCGGCGCCTTGCCGCCGGCATCGGCGACCAGCCCCGGCAGGCGGCGCATCGCCTGGGCGACCGAGAGATATTCGTTCGAGTCGAAATGGCGGGTCTCCCAGGCGTGGTCCATGAACTGCTCAGCCAAGGCCTGGTGGTTCTCGCTGGCGCCGTCGCCGCAGACCACCACCGAGGGGCCGGCCTCGTCGAGATCAGCTGGGCAGAACCCGGCTAGAATGCCGATCGTCAGCACGCCCGGTTCGGCCGCCTCGACCGTCTCGGCACGGCGCAGCAACTCGGTCATCGGGTTTTCCGTAGTGGTGCGTCCACTGTCGAGGCCGCCCAACATGTCGCGCCGGGCGAGATGGGAGACCGGCCGCACCTCGCCCTTCATGGCGCGCTCCAGGAGCCGGGCCGCGCGCTTGGCGGTCTCGGCCTGGTCGATGTGCGGATAGGTGCGGTAGGGGCAGATGATATTGGCGTGCCGGGCCATGCGGCGGGTCACGTTGGCATGCAGATCGAGGGTGATGGCGACCGGTACGTCCGGCCCGATGACCGCGCGCAGGCGCTCAAGCAGTTCGCCTTCGGCGTCGTCGTAGCTGGCGCTGGCCATGGCGCCGTGCAGCGAGAACAAGACGCCGTCGAGCGGTCCGGCATTGGCGGCGACCTCGAGCACATGGCCGACGCAGGCCTCGAAGGCGTCGTCGGCGACCCGTCCCGACGGCGTCGCCCAGGCGACCAGGGTGCGCACCAGTTCCCAACCGAGCTCTTCCGCAGCCGCCTCGACGCCGGCGGGTTCGATGACGCTGCCCTTGACCGCGGCCGGGATGGCGTCGCCGTGGGCCAAAAGGTAGCCCTGGAAATCCGCCAGCGTCGTCGGCAACCGGCTGAAGGTGTTGGTTTCGTGGCCGAAAAGGCCGGTCAATACGCGGTGCGCCATAGGCGGTTCGTCTCCGATCTTGTCTTCAGGCGTTGCGATAGAGGGTGCCGGAGATCGAACGTGCCGTCTCCATGGCTAGCGGTGCAAGCTTTTCGATCGCTGCCTCGACGCTCCATTGCGGCATGTAGACCGGAATGTGCACGGCGGCGACGCCCCGCCCAGAAGCGTCGAGCACCGGCGCAGCGATGCTGATTTCATTGGGCAGCAATTGTGCCACGGCCAGCGCGTAGCCGGCGGTGCGGGCGGCGGTGATACGGCGCATCGTGGTGGCGCGGTCGATGACGGTCTGTTCCGTGTACTTGATCATCAGCGAACCGTCGACGATCGCCGCCGCTTCGTCGGCCGGGCGAAACGCGAGCACGGCGATGCCGCCGGCGGTGCAGAACGCCGGCACACGCCGGCCCGGAATGGTAGCCTGATAGCTCGCCCTCTGATGCGGGATGCGCACCGTATAGATCATGTCGCCGCCGGCCGGAACGCACAGGTTTACGGTGGTGCCGAACACTTTGCCGGCCTCGATCAGGCGCGCCACGGAAACCTCGGCGAGGTGGTCGTGCTGCAGATAGGTGAACGAAAAGTCGAGCAGCTTGATGGCCGGCCGGTACCGCCGCGTATTGGGATCGCGTTCGAGATAGCCGAGCCGATGCAGGGTGTTGGTGAAGCGTTGCGCGGCGCTCTTGTCCATTTGCGTAGCTTCGGCAATCTCGGTGATGCCGAGACTGTCGCGCGGGCCGCGAAATGCATCGAGCACGCGCATGCCCTTTTCCAGCGAGGCGACAAACAATGTGTCTTGTTTGTTCATATGGACGGGCGACCTTGACGGCAATTTCGGCTTGGGGCACCGTGGTCAGAACATGATAAAAAGTATTATAATGTAATACTAGATGAAATTGTCGTTTTACTGCTAACGCAGGGAGGTTAAAGTTTTTTCCAGTATGAAAGCCGGCGTCGCCGTCAGGTTCAGACTGACGGTAAGCGAGCGAAATCTCGGGCGTCGGCATGAATAGTTTTCGGACCTAAAATAATGGTTTTTGAATTGACGTCGAAAACCAAACCAGTGGAGGAGACGAATTCCATGAAAAATAAGCTGATACTCGCCGCCGCCGTGGCTGCTACGGCGCTGACCAGCCAGACAGCACTGGCCGGCAAGGCGGACGATACGCTGAACTGGTCGACCACGCGCGAAGTCGACGTGGCCCTGCCTTATTACAATAACGTCCGTGAAATGGTCATCCTGGCGCGCCACACCTGGGACAACCTGCTCTATCGCAACACCAAGACCTTCGAATACGAGCCGGCGCTGGCCACCTCCTACAAGTGGGTCGACAGCAAGACGCTCGAATTCAAGATCCGTTCCGGCGTCAAGTTCCACGACGGCAGCGATTTCAGTGCCGACGACGTGGTCGACACCTACAACCACGTGTCGCGCAAGGACAGCGGCGTGCTGACCCGCCAGAACGTGAGCTGGATCGACCGTGCCGAAAAGATCGGTACCGACACCGTCCGCGTGCATCTGACCAAGACCTTCCCGGCAGCGCTCGAGTTCGTCGCCGGCCCGATGGCGATCTTCCCCAGTGAAATCTGGGCGACCGCCAGGAACAACGCCAAGGGCACGAAGGATTACGGCACCGTGGCGCCGATCGGCACCGGCCCGTACATCACCACCAAGGTCGTCTCGGGCGAACGCATCGAGATGAAGAAGAACCCGAACTACTGGAACGGTTCTCCGAAGGGTCAGCCGTCGATCGGCAACATCGTGTTCCGCACGGTCGCCGACCCGGAAGCGCAGATCGCCGAACTGCTGTCCGGCAGCCTCGACTGGATCTGGGACG
>JAYOXJ010000172.1:4952-7880 GCA_038152725.1 Rhodospirillaceae bacterium | reverse complement strand
GGTATGATCCTCGAGGGCGGCGGTGTCGGAGGCGGTGTCGATGGGTGGCGTCAGGGTCGTCGTCATGGCCGCGCACATTATAAACGAACGGGTTCCGGCGATATTGGGAAAGAGCAATCAAGCGGGGATGAAATCGCTGTAAACCCCCGTCGCCTGTGGATTTCGGGAGTAGCCTGTGGATAAGGCGATTTATGCCTGGCGGCGGGTGCCGGGAGCCGAATCGGCAATCTCCGATTCGCGCTCGCGGATGTAGTCGCGGGTCAGCGGCAGGGTGGCCTGCGACTTCGAAAGCTGGATCTGGAAGACGACGCTGTCGAGCCGCCTGAAAGCGATTTCGGAGACCACGAGATAGTACTCCCACATCCGCGCGAAGGCGTCGTTATAGAGCGCGGCGACCTTGCCTCGATTGGCGAGGAAGCGCATGCGCCAGTGCCGCAGCGTCTCGGCGTAATGGACGCGAAGCACTTCGATATCGGTGACCCAAAGGCCGGCGCGCTCGATGTGCGGCAACACCTCGGAGAGGGCAGGGCTGTAGCCGCCCGGGAAGATGTAGCGTTGTATCCAGGGATCGGTGGTGCCCGGTCCGGCGGCGCGGCCGATGGTGTGCAGCACGGCGACGCCGTCGTCGGCCAGAAGCCGCGCGACCTGATCGAAGAAGGCGCGGTAGTGATTGATGCCGACGTGCTCGAACATGCCGACGGAGACGATGCGGTCGTAGGTGCCTTGGTGCTGGCGGTAGTCCTGGGCGAGGAAATGAACCCGGTCGTCCAGTGCCTTCTCGGCGGCACGGAACCGCGCGGTCTCCAACTGCGGGTTGGAGAGCGTGAGACCGACCACTTTCACGTCGGCGGCCTCGGCGAGGCTGAGCGCCAGTCCGCCCCAGCCGCAGCCGATGTCGAGCACGCGCTGGCCGGGCTGCATGTAAAGCTTGGCGGCAAGCCGGCGCTTCTTGTGCATCTGCGCCGTCTCGAGCGTGTCGTCGGGTCGGCGGAAATAGGCGCAGGAGTACTGCATGTCGGCGTCGAGGAATAACCGGTAGAACCCTCCGGTTAGGTCGTAGTGGTGCGAGACGTTCTCGTGCGAGCGTTTGATCGGGTTGAACTGCTGCAGGCGCCGGAAGACTTCCGCCGATCGCAGCAGCCGCGTTGCCGGCTGCACGGTGTTGCCCTTCATGTTGAGGGCGACCAGGTCGACCAAGTCGTAGAGATCGCCGTCGTCGATCGTGAGAGTGCCCTCCATGTAGGCCTCGCCGGCGCTGATTTCCGGACGCAGGATCAGTTTCCAATGCAGCGACGCATCGTGCAGGCGCACGGTTGCCGACGGCGACCCGCCGCCGCAGACGTGCGCGCGGCCGTCGGCATCGACGATTGTCAGGCATCCTTGTCGGATCAGGCGTCGGTAAAATGTTTCAAGCAGCACTGGTCCCACCATCGCCGGCGGAACGTTTCAGCGCGAGCCACAGAACTCGTTAGGCGCGAAACGGTATGCCGCCGGTCCCAAGTCAAAGACCCTTAATTGCCGCCAATGATAGCACAATTCGCGTCCCGATGGAACTATCCGGCAGGGCCGGAAATGCAAACGGCGCGCCCCTGGAGGACGCGCCGTTCACGGCATTCTCGTAACGGTGAAAGTGACCGGTCAGGCGGTCTTTTCGGGCGCTTCCTCGGCCGTTTCCACTTCGTCCTCGCCAGCGGCGGTTTCGGCGTCGTGGATGGCTTCCTCGGCGGCACCGGCTTCGAAGATTTCGCCGGCATGGTCGGCGACCGCTTCGGCGGCGGCGGCCAGCTGCGCCTCTTCGTCAATGGCTTCCTGCTCGGCCTGGCTCAGCACCGCGCGGCCGGTCTCGGCCTGGATTTCGGCTTCGTCGACCGAACGTGCCACGTTGGCGACGACGGTGACGCGCACTTCCGGATGCAGCCCGACGATGACCTCGTGCAGACCGATCGTCTTGATCGGACGGTCCATGCGGACCTGGGCGCGGTTGACGGTGAAACCGTCCTTGGTCAGCGCGTCGGACACGTCGCGGGCATTGACCGAACCGTAAAGCTGGCCCGACTCACCGGCCTGGCGCACCAGGATGACACGGACGCCGTCCATTTTCTTGGCGACCGCCTCGGCCTCCGAGCGGCGCTCCAGGTTCTGCGCCTCGAGCTGGGCCTTCTGCTTTTCGAAGCGGGCCTTGTTCTCGGGCGTGGCGCGAAGGGCCTTGCCGCGCGGCAACAGGAAGTTCCGGGCGAAACCGGCCTTCACCTTAACTTCGTCACCCATCTGGCCCAGTTTCTCGACACGTTCCAACAGGATCACTTGCATGGTTCTTTCTCCTTTGGCCTTCTCGGCTCGGCGCTCGCGCGCGAAAATCATCTATCGACCTCGACGGTCTCGTTGCACTCGTTCATTCCGGATCGTCGTTCCGGTCAGGGCCCGGCCCGAAGCGGCCGCGCAGTCCGAACCATTGTTCGACGATCCCGATCCCTGCGACCAGCAGCGCCGCCCAGATCGACATCACCATCACCAGGTAGAATGCCACCAGTAACAACGTGGTGGCGCTTACCCGGCGGGCGGCGGTATGGACCACCGCCAAACCCAGGAAGAAGTACGGCAATGCCAGAACCATGGCCAGGTTCCGGCCGACGTACTCCCACTGTCCCGGTCCGACCAGCGCCATCAAGGCGGCGCCGACCAGCGGCCAGGACAACCACATCGGCAAATCCAGCCCCACGTAGCTGGGACTCGGCCGCCGATTGTGGCCAATGCGGACCAGCAGGCCCTGGGCGACGACGGCATTGACCGTGACCATCACCACCCAACTCGTCGCCGCAGTTCCGGGGAACAACGGCGTTGTCGCCCGGGCGAACTGTTCCGGGCTAATCGGTTCCATTCCGAACAGCGGAGAGAGTTCCCCGCCGCCCGTCGACTTGGCACCCGGAC